>CAYJHS010000417.1:0-1009 GCA_964369815.1 uncultured Desulfovibrionaceae bacterium | reverse complement strand
TATATGTTTCTTTCACCTAAGGCTTTTTCAATTACACCTTTATCAATAACATCTAACATTAACATAAACTCTACCAAATGGTTGTTATCATCAACAGTCGCCCAATCCCAATGATTTAAAAAATTCTCCCACAGAACTTCAGCTTCACACAATGTAACATCATAACCTATTTTATATAACAAGTTTTTAATTTTTTTAGCGTTATAAATATTGTTCGGTTTAACTAATAATTTATTCATCTCAAACACTTCTCAATTAACGTTAATACCAACCACAATGTCAGCAATACTAATGCTAAAGCTATCGGGAACAATGTAGGTGCTAAAACTAACCACCACGACCAATCAATAAAGTTTGTAAGCTTTAAACCTATAAACAGCAATGTTAGCAAGCTTAGAAAACCAACTCCACCACCTCTGTTATTATTTTTAGTTATTTTTATCATAACTTTAACTCCTCTAAAGTAGGGAGGGCTAACAACCCTCCCCGTGTTGTCAATAATTATCTAGCTGGAAACATTCCATTGTTAAAAGTGCCAGCATCTACTGCAGAACCAGCCACCTGTGGAGCTGTTGTAGTAGTTGGCATAGTTGCCGCATAGCCAACAGGTGCGTTTCCCATAGCGTTCTGTACAAAATCATGAGCTGGTTGTACTTGAGCTTGAGCCACAGGAGCAGTTTGCATAGCCACAGGTGCTTGAGCTACTGGAGCAGCTTGCTGCACAGGAACACCTGCCATAGGGTTACCAACAACTTCAACACCTTGAGCGCCGAAAGCTGTTGTTGGATCTATACCACCTGAACCAGTTGAAATAGCGTTACCGTATTCAACTAAACAGAAAGCATTAGGATTCCAATACAAACCACCGTCAGATTGTGAGTGTGATTTAATTTGAACACTTGCTAACACATAGTCACCTGTTTTAATTTCAAGTTCACCAATGTTCTCATATTTACCGTTTCTGAAAACACCTCCACCAGGTGCAAATGCTGCAGTACTAAGTTTTCCA
>CAYJHS010000416.1:0-1010 GCA_964369815.1 uncultured Desulfovibrionaceae bacterium | reverse complement strand
AACAAAAGTTTTCCCCCCAGACCCCCCTTTCAAAAAACTTTCAATGCGATAACACTCTATTGTTAAAGATACACCTTGCCGCAATCAAGCTTGGGATAGCAGCAACTTTTTGGACGTAAAATCTTTCAATAATTTTTTTGAAATGTCTAACGGTCAAAAAAACCGCTGATTTTATCATCTTCTTGGATGGTGATGTTTTGGAAGCCATATTCTTCTAGAGTATGGCGTATTTTTTTGTGTGAAATAGCGGTGGGTGTTGTTTGTAAGACAACTTCTGGGCAGAGACGCAATCTGTATTCATCAAGGCCGAGGACGTGCAAACTTTCTTCGGCCGCTTGAATGCGTTGTAAGGTATGAATGTCTATATTCAGATTATAGTTGAGGCGGGTGAGTAGGCAAGGGCTTGCTTTTTGTTGTGGATATTCAAGGCCGTTGCTTTTTGCCAATGTCCGTACTGTGGCTTTGTGGATGCCGGTAATGGCAAGAGGTGAGATAATATTATGTTCTTTCAGTGCCTTAAGTCCGGGGCGATGAGCGTGCAGGTCATCGGCATTGGTGCCGTCACATAAGGTGCGTCCTCCTTTTTGTGCAATGATACAAAATTCATTGAAAATAAATTTTTTGCAATGATAACAACGATTTTTGCTATTGTCTTTGACTCCTTCTAGCTGTGTAATGTCAAAATGGATTATGTGTAAGGGAATGTTTTTGTCTTGCGCCCATTGCGTGGCAAAATATGTTTCACTTTGGGGAATATGCGCCCCTTGTGCGTGTAATAGTATAATATCGCAACCTGCTTTATGCGCTGCATAGGCGAGAAAACGGCTATCAAGGCCGCCGGAATAGGCGAGAGCGAGGGGGGATTTTTCTTGTAAAAGATTCAAGAGCTTATCCCAATATTGTGAGGGACTTTGCAAGGGTTTTCTCCATAACTTCATTGCGGTATAATCTTTATTAACAACAGAGTCGCATCGCATTGAAAGTTTTTTGAGGGGAGGGGGTTTGGGGGA
>CAYJHS010000415.1:0-1011 GCA_964369815.1 uncultured Desulfovibrionaceae bacterium | reverse complement strand
AAAAACATAGAGGGGGGCACCGTGAGTCAGCTTTTTTATGCTGATAATTTGTGATTCTACTTCGTGTAAAGGAACGTGCCCAGGGCCTTCTATCATGCTTTGCACGCCATATTCACGAGCACGTAAAGCTAAGCGTCCCAGCGTCATGACTTCTTCCCACTGAGCAGCGTCCCCTGCATCGCAGCCAGCACCGGGGCGCAGGCCATCGCCAAGAGAGAGGGTTACATTATATTCTAAGGCAATTTCAAGTAAACGGTCATAGTGCGTAAGAAGTGGGTTTTCTTCATTATGTTCTAGCATCCAGCGAGCGAGCATGGCACCACCACGGGAGACAATGCCCATAACCCGTCCATCACCATATTCATTTTTAGGAATATCACCTAATTCTGCACCTTTGCGAGTCAGTCCGCAGTGCACAGTTATATAATCTACCCCTTGTTTGGCCTGTTTTGCAATTTCGTCAAAAAGCATGTCTATGGTCATGGATTTTATGGTTTTATCACCATCTAAGAGTTGCTGTCCCACGGCGTACATGGGCACCGTGCCTACGGGCAGAGGGCAATTTTGCAGCATGTTAAGACGTGCGGCGTCAAGATCGCCCGAAATAGATAAATCCATGACGGTGTCGGTGCCCGCCTCAAGGGCAATGCGAAGTTTTTCCGCTTCTGTAGCAAGACAATGCGATAAGGGAGATGTGCCAAGATTGGCATTGACTTTGATACGAGCAGGTTGTCCTATGAGGATTGGTTTTAAGTTTGGGTGTTGCGGATTGCCAAGTAACACCATGGTGCCATTTTCTATGGCAGAGCGTATACTTTCTTCGGAAAGACCTTCTTCTTTAGCAAGTTGTGGAAGAAATTTTTGCGCTAATGCGGCAAGGGCAGGATTTTTTGTAAACATTGACATCTGATGTCCTTTAGTTTGGAAATCAAGACGCACAAAAGCCACGAAGGAAAAGCTTCCCTACGGCAGCATAATCTGCATCAGGTTCAAAGGGTTAGGGACAATCCC
>CAYJHS010000414.1:0-1011 GCA_964369815.1 uncultured Desulfovibrionaceae bacterium | reverse complement strand
GGCGGGTTTTTTTATGCACACAAGCACAAGAGTACACTATGAAAAACGACACAAAGAGGCCTTACAAGTTGCCAAAGAAATTGTGGCAAAATTTATTGAAACACGCACCGTTTCACCCACAAACTTTGCCGAAACCTTTCCAGCTATCTATAAGGTAGTGCTTGAAACCATCTCTCAAAAGACATCTAACAACTAAGCATTCATGACAAAAATTAACCAATCCCCCAATCAAGACACCGTCCCAGCTGAAGAAAGAAAAAAAGCCCATGAGCAGGCCGTTTCATCCATGTTCGGCAATATTGTCTCGTGGTATGACCTACTCAACACCGTTCTCTCATGCGGGCTAGACCGCCTTTGGCGTCGCCGCCTGGTACAAGAAATCCGCCTCGGAAGCACCGGAAAAGTACTTGACCTTGCCGCCGGAACCCTTGACGTCTCCCTCGCCATCAGCAAACATTACCCCGAAGCCATAATACCCGCCCTAGACTTTTGCCCCCCCATGCTCCTGCAAGGACGCAAAAAACTAAAAGGAAACAATAAAATCATCCCCGTCGCCGCTGATGCCAAGCGCCTCCCACTGCCCGATAACAGCGTAGATGCCATCACCATAGCCTTTGGCATTCGCAATGTGCTCCCCCGCGAAGAAGCCCTCACAGAAATGATGCGTGTCCTCGTGCCCGGTGGCCGAGCATGTATCCTAGAATTTGGCTCCGGTAAAAACAAAATCTGGGGCGGAATATATAATTTTTATCTGCGTAAGATACTACCAAATATCGGAAAAATCTTTTCCGGTGACGCCAAAGCCTATGGCTACCTTGCAGATACCATTAGCAACTTCCCCACCGCACCAGAACTTGAACAAGAAATGCGCAACTGCGGCTTCCAAAAAGCATGGCACATCCCCCTTACCTCAGGCATAGTGTGCATCCATGTAGGCGAAAAAGCACAAGAAGAAAGTTTTTAATATTGTTTTTTTGTGTGGGGGGAGGGAACTTTTTGAAAAAAGTTCCC
>CAYJHS010000413.1:0-1017 GCA_964369815.1 uncultured Desulfovibrionaceae bacterium | reverse complement strand
GCCCCGCCGTCGCCGCCTGCGCTATTGCCGGCAAAGGTGCTATTGTAGATGTTCGTTATGCTGCCATTTTTTCCAAAGTACACCGCCCCGCCGTCGTAGTCTGCGCTATTGCCGGCGAAGTTGTTATTGTCGATTTTGCCTATGCTGCCGGCACTCCACACAGCCCCACCATAATTTGCTCTATTACCAATGAAATCCACATTAATGAAGGAGCCTATGCTTTTGTTAAACGCATTATACACAGCGCCGCCTTCGCTACCTGCACTATTAGCCACAAAGGTGGAATTGATGATGGCATCAATGCTGCCACCATTCGCCACAGCCCCACCGATTGTCACGTCATAGTTACCCACAAAGTTAGAAAAATCAATATCTTTAATATTACCGCCTTTATTGTCAATAGCCCCTAATTTGCCCCCAAAAAAATCCACATTGAGGACGGAAATATCATTGTCTGCTGCAGTTAGTACTATGGCAGGATCGGACATATCGACAAAATAGCCATGGCTTACATCGGGTAAGAGAGCTGTGGCTGTGAGTTTCAACGCATACCTCGTTAAATTCGCATTCTTGAGATCGAGGGAAAAGTATCTCGTTCCATTCACCATGGGGACAGAAAATGTGCTTATATTTTCACTCACTTGTAGGATGGTATAGTCATCACTAAAACTATTTTCAATCATATTAAGCGCAAGAGAGTCTCCACTGCTTAACCTTGGTGACGTAGAAGGATTTTTAAAGTACATGCCATAGTTTGTGGTGGTGGTGCCGTCATTGACGCTGAATCTTTTGAAATAATGGATATCGGGAGCTTCCACTTCTATGACATGATATTTACCAGTGGTGGGAAAGTTTGGCTCGACCGCAGCCGCAGCTTCTGCGCTAGCGGGCAGGGCAAGGGCACCAAGAGCTGCACAGACGGCTAAGGAACCAAAGGTGTTTAATAAATGACATTTTTTTAACACGGCCTTGTAACGATTGATGAGGTTGCCTATGGCATTTTTGGATAACTGCATG
>CAYJHS010000412.1:0-1023 GCA_964369815.1 uncultured Desulfovibrionaceae bacterium | reverse complement strand
TTTTTTGAAGGGGGGTCTGGGGGGAAACTTTTGTTCACAAAAGTTTCCCCCCAGCTAAACTACTCACTAACATTAATACAAGCTGAGGGGTACTATGCCAGCAGTTACAGCAAAAGTTGTCTTATTAAGCCACACACCAAACCCGCTATCAGTCATCTATGCGGCTTGTCGCCAGTGTTATTATCAAGGATTTGTTGGAGATATGTGGGAATCCCTTATAGGGGGAGAAATCAGCATTGACAAGCAAAGAGAGCTCGTTGCCAAAATTGTAGATTCTGGGCATGAGAGCCCCATTGAGCATGTTTCCTTTAGCTTTGCCATTGACGGTATCTCTCGTGCACTTTCGCACCAGCTTGTGCGTCACCGCATCGCATCTTATTCACAGCAAAGCCAGCGTTACGTCAATGGAGCAGAATGTAATTATATCATTCCCCCAGCCATTGCCAAAAATCCCTTAGCACTACAACGCTTTGAGGCCTTTATGGAAGAAGTGGGCAGTGCCTATAAGGATATCCATGCTTTACTTATGGATCAGGGTAGAGATTCAGGCAAGGCTAATGAGGACGCACGCTTCGTCCTGCCGCAAGCTGCCGAAACTCGCATAGTTGTCAGCATGAATTGCCGTACTCTACTCAACTTTTTTAAGCATCGCTGTTGCACTCGCGCCCAATGGGAAATCCGTCACGTCGCTAATGAAATGCTACACCAATGCCGTGAAGTGCTTCCAGAAGTTTTTGCTGAAGCCGGTGCTCCTTGTGAAAAAACAAAGTTCTGCCCTGAGGGAAAATTCTGTTGCGGACGCTATCCTAATAAGTAACTTTTTAATACATAAGAAAAAAATTATCTTGTTCAAATTTTTATTGTGGCAGCATATTTTTTTGTAGTTTGCTTAATACAGTAGTAGGCGGTTCAAAAAGGGTAACGGACAAGGAAGATACGATTTTTTTAGCGGCATAGGAATCTTCTGGTCCATGCCACTAAAAAAAATCGTATCTGACGCAGTAAATTGCCCTTTTTCAACCG
>CAYJHS010000411.1:0-1027 GCA_964369815.1 uncultured Desulfovibrionaceae bacterium | reverse complement strand
CAACAAATGGCGGCCTATGTGGATGTCTATGACCCCATGCTAGATGGTGAGGAAGCTCAGCCCTTCACGACCACGCAAAATCCTACAATGCAAAATCCCACTGTGCCCATTATCGCCGACAGCTTAGGACTTTGGTAAATCATGAAACATATACATAACAAACACATAGTGCAATCACTACCCCTACTGGCGTCTATCCTCGGCAATCGCTATGGGGTGGAAATTCGCATTGGCGGTGATGAAGCTAAAACCGATGGAAAAGTCATTTATCTGCCAAGTTTACCCTTGGAGTGTGATGACGTTTTCCTTAATTTATTAAGGGCATACGTCGACCATGAAGCGGCGCATGTACGCTTTACGGACTTTGCCTTACTACGAGCAGAACAGCTCTCGCCTTTTGAAACATATGTTTGGAACTGCATCGAAGACTGGCGCATTGAGCAGAAAATGTTCCATCATTTTCACGGTTGCAAGGTCAATCTATCATGGCTCATTGAGCACGTTTTCTACACCAAAGCCACATGCAAAAGTAAGCCACTAGACAAGACCATAACAGAATGGCTCTTGCTTTCGGTGCGAAGCTGGGATTTAGAAAAACTTCGACCGCAAGTTCTGGCACTAGAAAAAATTATAAAAAGGGCATGCCCTCAGCTCCTTACAGAGTTGGGGGCTTTGTTATGGGAGGTACAAAAACACTGTGAAAGCACTGCTGAAGCCATAGAACATGCACGAAAAATTGTGGCTTGCATTGAGAAGTATATTAAACAAGTAGAGGAAAATGCAAAACAAACACAACCAACAGGGGCGCCCCATGATGACAATCATGATACAGCCAAAGAAGCACTTCCCATTTTACAGGATTTGCTTCTGGCTGATGACAAACAACTGCCCAAAAACATAGGAGAAGCATCAAAGAAACTCATTGAAAGACAAAAAGCCACTAAGGCTGAGCAAAAGCTACAAGTGGCAATTAGTGGCAAGAAAACAGTTACAAATCTTGAGGATTTTGCCATGCAAAAGGCTTTGC
>CAYJHS010000410.1:0-1030 GCA_964369815.1 uncultured Desulfovibrionaceae bacterium | reverse complement strand
CCACCATCACCATGGATAGTGTCACCGAAGACAATGTCATCAATGCCAAGGAATCTGAAGGGGATGTTACCCTTACAGGTACCGTGGGAGGCGATGTAAAACCCGGCGATACGGTTACCATTACCGTGGGCAATCAAAGCTACACCGGCACCGTGGGCACTGACCTCAGCTACTCCATTGACGTGCCCGGCAGTGTCCTTGCGCAAAATAGTGATGTAAAGGCTTCCGTCACAACCACCGACGCCGCAGGTAATTCTGCCACAGCCAGTACCACTCCAAGCTATGGCGTGGATACAGATATTTCTGCCACCATTACCATGGACAAAGTCACCGAAGACAATGTCATCAATGCCAAGGAATCGGAAGGGGATGTTACCCTTACAGGTACCGTGGGCGGTGATGTAAAAGCCGGCGATACCGTTACCATTACCGTGGGCAATCAAAGTTACACCGGTACCGTGGGCACTGACCTCAGCTACTCCATTGACGTGCCCGGCAGTGTCCTTGCGCAAAATAGTGATGTAAAGGCTTCCGTCACCACCACCGACGCCGCAGGTAATTCTGCCACAGCCAGTACCACTCCAAGCTATGGCGTGGATACAGATATTTCTGCCACCATTACCATGGACAAAGTCACCGAAGACAATGTCATCAATGCCAAGGAATCGGAAGGGGATGTTACCCTTACAGGTACCGTGGGCGGCGATGTAAAGCCCGGCGATACGGTTACCATTACCGTGGGCAATCAAAGTTACACCGGCACCGTGGGTGAGGATTTCAGCTACTCCATTGACGTGCCCGGCAATGTCCTTGCTCAAAATAGCGATGTAAAGGCTTCCGTCACCACCACCGACGCCGCAGGCAATTCTGCCACAGCCAGTACTACTCCAAGCTATGGCGTGGATACAGATATTTCTGCCACCATTACCATGGACAAAGTCACCGAAGACAATGTCATCAATGCCAAGGAATCGGAAGGGGATGTTACCCTTACAGGTACCGTGGGCGGCGATGTAAAGCCCGGCGATAC
>CAYJHS010000409.1:0-1047 GCA_964369815.1 uncultured Desulfovibrionaceae bacterium | reverse complement strand
TCATTCATAACTTTAAAATCCTTTCTTAGCCATTCTATTAATTTCTTTTTTAGGTATTCGCCATAAATTACTAATCTTTATTGCTTTTATTTTACCAGTTTGACATTTCTTTTTAATTGTTTCAGGGTCTACACGAAACATTGCAGCAGTTTCTGATACTGTGTAAAATTCTTTTAATTCTTTTTCTTTTTTTATTTCAGATGCTTTAGTTTTACCAATTCTATTTATCATAATTTCATCTTTAGTTATTGTATTTCCATTTCTGTCTTTTAATTCCATTTAGTAATCCTTTCTAATCATCACGTTTTACAATTTTTACTTTTAATAAATTTTGAAGAAATTCAAAACCATCAGCAGTAACACAATAATTATTGCCATAAGAGCCAACAGATGTTACTCTGCAAAAACCTAAATTTACAGCAATGTCGAGATATTCATTATTGCCACTGAAATAATTTCGATAATATTCATATTTGTGTCTTTTTATTCTACCAAAATCATAACCAATGCAATGTTGCATATTATTAATCATAAAATTAAACTTTTTAAATTCTAACTTATTTAACATTATTCCATTCCTTTCTAATCATCAAACAAACCTTTAGCAGTTCCGTTTTCATTCCAATCGTCAACTACTTTTTGTAAATATTCTTGAATTTCATCATCAATCACAAATAATTCTGATGTTAATATTAAGCCGTGTTTGATATGACTTTTCATATTTTCAAGACTTGTTATCTCATCTTCTTCATAAGTGTTTCTAAAATTTTCAATCTTATATGTTGTTTTTGTTTTCCCTATATTTATTCGTTTAATTTTTTCTACATATAGCTTAAAATCACAAGGTTTTTTATTTTCGTCATAACTTTTAGATATATAACCTATTTTTGTTTTATAATTTAACATTATATCAATCCTCTCTTATCTTTTCCATAATTCCTGTAAAACAGTTTACACCTCTGCATTTATCACTGTTTTGATAGGCACAATTATTACATTGTTTTTCTTTTGGTACATCATAAGGTGTTTTATATTCCTGTTTTTGCG
>CAYJHS010000408.1:0-1050 GCA_964369815.1 uncultured Desulfovibrionaceae bacterium | reverse complement strand
ATATTGCCGCAACAAAATACTACAAGAGGGGGGTAAATGCAGCAATATGTTGATGTATCCGAAAATAAAATCTAGGTACAGTACTTTGTTGCGGCAATATGTATTTTTGAGAAGAGGGTGTTGCCGCATTGAAAGTTTTTTGAAGAGGGGGCTGGGGGGAAACTTTTGTCCACAAAAGTTTCCCCCCAGAAAAACTGCATCAAGTAAATTAATAAAATAAAAAAGACCGCTTTGTGGCTGGGGTAATTATGCACACAAAGCGGTGTTATTAAGCAGGGGTATTGAGGTTAAACTTTTCTCATAGTTGAGAGACCAATAAGGTTTCCCCTGCCCGTAAGTTGGTGGATTTCTTTTTGTTTATCCTCAATAATTGTTTGATAGTTAAGTTGTATCTTACAGCGATGGCGCTGGCGGTATCGCCACGTTTAACTAAGTGAGTACGCTTGCGTTTGTTATTTTGCTTACGTGTATTGTTTTGAGTACCTTTGTTTGAAGAGCTCACAAGACGCACGCCTTTGGGAATTTTTAGGCGTTGGCCAATGTTAATTTTGCTATTTTTAATTTTGTTGGCTTTGGCTAAGGCTACGGTGGTTACACCATAGCGAGCAGCAATGCGAGAAAGGCTATCTCCAGGCTTTACAATATAGGTACGTGCTTGTAGATTTCTTTTGTTGCTTTGCTTTGGTGCAGTGTAGTTTCTTTGTGTACGATTGGTCGCGGTATAGCGTGGTTCTGGTTGTGTGCTATACTTGGAGTTGGCAAATTTTTTAGCGCTGCTGTGTTTTCCCACAGGCACATAGACATATGTGGTTTTATTGCGATGGGTTCTGCGTTGCTTGGGCGCAGCATTGATCTGACGAAACTCGTCGTAAGGAACGCCAAGGGCTCTAGCCATCTTACGTAAATCTGTACCGGGTCTTACGGCGAGGCGTACATGCTGTGGGTTTTGGTTGTGGTCAACGTGTTCAAAACCAAGAGCCGGGCGGTTGCGCATAATTTTACGCATGGCAAGGAACCGTGGAACATAGAGTAGGGTTTCTGTGCGCAATT
>CAYJHS010000407.1:0-1088 GCA_964369815.1 uncultured Desulfovibrionaceae bacterium | reverse complement strand
GTGGCCTTTGCTGATTCGCGCATCCGTCCCGAAACCATTGCCGCCGAAGATATTTTGCACGATATGGGTATTTTTTCCATGATGAGTTCCGACTCGCAAGCCATGGGACGTGTGGGTGAGGTTATCATCCGCACTTGGCAAACAGCTCATAAAATGAAAGTGCAACGTGGCCCCTTGTCGGAAGATTCGTCCCGCAATGATAATTATCGTGCCAAGCGCTATGTGGCAAAATATACCATCAACCCTGCCATCACCCACGGTATAAGCGACTATGTGGGCTCGGTAGAAGTGGGTAAAATAGCAGACCTTGTGCTCTGGAAACCAGCATTTTTTGGTGCCAAACCTGAGCTGATCATCAAATCCGGCTTCATTGTGGGTGCGCGCATGGGCGATGCCAATGCTTCTATACCCACGCCGCAGCCCGTGGTGTATACGCCCATGTTTGGCGCGCAAGGAAAGGCTGTGGACGCTACGTGCATCACCTTCGTTTCGCAGTACGCCCATGAAAAAAAGCTTATGGAAGAACTTGGCATAGAGCGTGTTTCTTTACCTGTAAAGAATTGTCGCAGTATCAGTAAGAGTGATATGAAATTCAATGACTCCATGGCGAACATTGAGGTGGATTCCGAAACCTATACGGTGAAGGTAGATGGCAAAAAGGTAAGTTGTGAGCCTTTTAGTGAACTTCCTTTGGCTAGACTGTACTTTATGTTTTAGATATTGGCGTCAAATGCGTTTTTTCTGCTTTCTCTGCGTCAGATTTCATGCGCTATTTAACGTAATATGTAAATGCTTTAAGAAAAGCTCTGCCATTTGTAAAAAAACATGGCGGCGCAATGGAGCTGGAAGACTTTATGATTATAGAACATGTTTTAGGTAATATTCATATGGAAAAAAGGGAAGAAGCGGTGATTTCCGTGCCCTTTGATTGGTTTGAGGTTGATAAAAAGCGCATAAAAATTGTAGCCGCGGACGACGCGGAATTGGGAGTGCTGGTAGATGCTGTACTGAAAGACGGTGATATTTTAGCAGAAAAAGACGGGCGTATCTACGTTTGCGAAATATTGCCTTCGCCGCTTACTAAAATT
>CAYJHS010000406.1:0-1091 GCA_964369815.1 uncultured Desulfovibrionaceae bacterium | reverse complement strand
GGAAACTTTTGTTCACAAAAGTTTCCCCCCAGAAAATCTAAAAACTACAATTACTTTTCTGTAAAACCGCCAGCGCCGTGGATGTGCCGTAAAAGTTCACCTAGTACGCCATGTACATCCAAGTCTGAAGTATCCACAGTAGTGGCGTCAACAGCAGGATGTAAAGGCGCCACAGCACGCCCTCGATCAAGGGCGTCACGTTCTCGAATTTGCTCGGTCAGCAAGGCTAAGTCAACATTTTGACCTTCGGCTTCTAGTTGTTTCATGCGGCGTTTTGCTCGTATTTCTGGGCTGGCATCAAGAAAGAATTTAAAACGTGCCGTTGGAAAAACCACCGATCCCATGTCACGCCCTTCGGCCACAAGAGCTACATTTTGCCCTAGCGTGCGTTGTGCATCTTTAAGGATTTCCCGCACCACCGGTACCGTAGCAAGACGAGAGGCCAAAGCGCCCACTTCTTCTGTGCGGATTTCACTGCGCACCGGTTCATTATTACACATTAAGAGAGTGCTTGCGCCTGTGCCGCTGAGGGTAAAGTGCCATTTTGCGCAAAGATCTTGTAGAATTTCAGGAGCCATTTTTTCGGCACCTTCCCCTAACTTTAAAGCCAAGCATCGAAACATGGCGCCGGTATCCATATAGGCTATGTGTAAATGCCGAGCGAGGGACTGCGCCAGTGTCGATTTTCCAACACCTGCCGGCCCGTCGAGAGTGACAATGGGCAACACATTTACAGAAGCACTCATGCTAAAACCTCACTAAAGACCTGTAAAAATGCTGTATTTTCTTGTTCCGTCCCTACGGTAATACGGAAAAGGTGCGGTAAATCATAGCTCTTAAGAGGGCGAATAATAAAGCCTTTGTACAAAAGTGCCTCAAAAAGCTCTGCTACACTCTTACTGTGTCCTTGCGGCGGTGCAAAAAGCAAAAAATTAGCATGACTTGGCCACACTGTACAACCAAGAGCAGTGAGCCCTGCTGTAAGCTGCACCCGTCCCTTACGCACCACTTCTAATGTTTTTTCAAAAAACACAACATCTTCCAAAGCGGCAAGGCCGGCTTCTTCAGCTAAAATATTTACAGAAAAAGGC
>CAYJHS010000405.1:0-1106 GCA_964369815.1 uncultured Desulfovibrionaceae bacterium | reverse complement strand
TGAAAAGAAAAACGGATCTCCTGTTAACCCTATTGCCATAGAACCTACCAGTGGTTGGGTGTACTTTGGCTCCCTGCATGGTACCAAGGTCTTTCGTGTACCTGCGAGCAGTTTTGCAAGCGAGGCAGAACTTGTGAAAAATATCAAAGAATATGCCCCAAAATCCTATAGCGACGGCATTGCTGTGGATAACAAACAAAATGTGTATATTACCAATATTACAGATAATACCATTGGCGTGTCTCACCAGGGCACCTTTAAAACCATCGCGCGCTTACCCAAGGGGCAAAGCTGGCCTGATGGGCTATTTATTCGGGATGGCTATGTATATGGCGTGGTGAACCAATTGAATAGAACCGCTGCCTTAAATAACGGAAAAGACATTCGCACACCGCCCTTCTTGGTAGTGCGCACGCCACTTGTAAAGTAAGCCCTTATAAACTTTGATAGCCTAATAAGACAGCATGGCGTTTGTGACATAAAATCCTATTACATACGTCTTGACATATTTAAACCATTATTTTATTGTCACCTTGTGTTCGATATAACCTGTGAGGAGACAAGTTATGAAAAATGTTTTATTGATTTTTGTGGCCTTGTTTGTAGTAGGCTTTACTCTTCCTGCTATGGCTGAAAGGCCAGCAGTGCCAGCAGATGGCTTGAAGATGGATAAGTCCAAAAAACATGTGGTGTTTAACCATACCAAACACAGCGCTATTGACTGTGCAAGCTGTCACCATCCCGTAGAAGGGAAGGAAGACTACAGAAAATGTAGTACCGCTGGCTGTCACGATGACTTTAAGGCCAAAAAAGGCACCAAGAGCTACTATTATGTAATGCACGCTAAAAAAGGCACCAAGTATGATACTTGTGTCAGCTGCCACGTAAAAGAAGCTGCCAAAAAGCCCGATGATAAAGATTACAAAAAAGCCATGACTGGTTGCGCCAAAGGCGGCTATTGTCACGGTAGTTAGTTCTTTGTCACATAACTAATGCTTTTGAAGCCTCATGTTTATGTACATGAGGCTTCGCTTTTTTTAAAAATAAATGCTGATGGTTTTTTTCTTGGGGGAGGGAACTTTTTGAAAAAAGTTCCCTCCCCCAAA
>CAYJHS010000404.1:0-1115 GCA_964369815.1 uncultured Desulfovibrionaceae bacterium | reverse complement strand
TGTCAATTTCATCGACACCAATTGCATTTTGCAACATCCTCATAGGTAGCTTACTTTGTTGTATTATAAATATTCTTTGTATTATACAAAGTTCTAGCTTTTCGCTAGTATAGTATAAAAATACAGTTGGCATCGATGTAATTGATGCCAGTATTTTTATACTATACTAGCGAAAAGTTTAATAAAAAAACCGGTTTTTAATGCTGAGTTAAATTAGTCGTCACACTTCAACAAGTTAGGTACTTAAGATATATAATTTTCTACAACAAAAAAAGACCCCTGCTCTATACATTTTGCAGGGGTCTTTTGTACGCTCGTTGATTTTATTCTTGTGAACGCTGCTTATATAATTGTAGCATCTTATCCATCCAAGGTGTGTGTTTTTGATTTTTTTTCACACCCTTAGCATACATTACCTTAAAATCATTTTTCATGGAAATGGGATACCATGCGTTTTTCTCACAGGCATCCATGAGCTGCTTTGCCCTGTCAGCAAAAGCATATTCACGGTCATCATCGTCGGGAATAAGACAAAAAGCTTTCGCAGGGTATTTATTTTGGTATGTTGTATACGTAAACATACTAAAGTCACCCGAAGTATTACCAAAGGCAAGCACAGGCTTTTGCCCAATTTCTTGTGCAATTTGTATGGTTTTGCCAATGACATTATTCATAATGATGAGCTTAGAGTCACGAAGCATTTTTTCATCCGCACCAAGTTGATAGGCCACATATTTATGCTCACCTTGATTGGAGCCTTTTGTAAACCAGTCACTACCGATTATTTGTCTCAAAGGTAATTTCAATACCTCAGCAATCATAACTCGTGTAGCATCTCTGTCTGTACCGCTCACAACATATACTGTAAAATCATGGGCTTTTAAATAAGCAACTACCTCTGCCATGGGGCGGAAATATGCTTCACTAAGGGGAAGATTTTCAAAGCCATCAGCATGTGTTTTAAGAAATTTCTTTACGTATGACCGATAGTCCTCAATGCTCATTCCCGAAAAAACTTCACTGTAGGCTTGCATTTTTTTCATTGCCAACTTTGGAGAAATTTTCTTTTCACGAGCAGCCTGAAGTATTCCACCCGCAACAGCAATATGTTCTTT
>CAYJHS010000403.1:0-1126 GCA_964369815.1 uncultured Desulfovibrionaceae bacterium | reverse complement strand
GCGATGGAGCCTTCAAACATGTATACCACAGAAGCAGAAATAGCTGAATTAAAAAGATTTATAAGGAGCCACGGCAAACGTTTGCGCACCGATTCAAGCCACGGAGTGTCAATGGTCTCTTCCGGGTCAGCCCCCACCATGCCAAGCATGTCTGCGCTGGCTTCTTCGTGGATAATATCCAAAATATCATCATAGGTTACACCACCCATAATATGCCCTTCAAAGATATCCAGCTCATCCACAACGTAAGCATAATACGGGCTTTCTTTATCTTCCATCTCTTGCCGAATGAATTTAATAGCTTCATCGGCAGTTATGTTTTCATTAAGCAAAATTATTTCCGTATTCATAACCCCGCCGGCAGAGTCGGGGTTAAAAGTGAGCAAGTTACGAATTTCTTCGGAATCTTCTTTTTCTAACTTATCAAGAAGAACATCTCGGTGGTCGTCATCCAACTCCTCCAAAACGTCAGCGGCATCGTCGGGAGACATTTCGGCAATAATTTGTGCCGCCGTGTCCGGATCAAGATTTTCAAGCACGTCCACAGCCACATTTTCGTCCAGCTCTGCCAAGGCCTCAGCCGCATCTTCTCTGGGTAAATGTTGCAAAACACAGACTTGCTTTTCAAGGCTTAAGTCTTCAATATGGTCAGCCATGTCCGCTGGGTGCGCAAAAGCGGCACCAATTTGAGCGGCTTCGTCTATATCACGGCAAATGTCCGGCATTTGCATCCAGTCACCAGCCTTATAGTCTTCCTCTGGCGTAGCATGTACAGACGTAACTTCGGACAAATCCATATCGCCCAAGGTGCTGTTTTGTTCGTATTTTTTATTATTATCTGACATAGTTACAACCTGTACCAAGATATACACATGAGTTTGTGTTTGTGAAATTTGTCTCAAACAGCGCATTTTACTTGACGAAAGCCTAGCATATCACTACATGAATAAGACACTGAAGTGTTATTTTCCTTAACATAATGCAAAATCATTATGTATCAATTTTAAATATCAAAGGTATGTTACAAATGTGCGCCATAGCCATACGACACTTTGAGCACATAAGCTAATTAGAAGGCAACGCCTTGTTGCGCCCTTGTAACACTAAGCCTTATTGAGGACAAGAT
>CAYJHS010000402.1:0-1127 GCA_964369815.1 uncultured Desulfovibrionaceae bacterium | reverse complement strand
ATGGCATTTGCCCATAGCCCTATCTTTGATTGATTTGACAATGGTGACGGCACCATTACGTGCCAAGGTGGATTTTCTGACGGTTCATCAGCATCTGGTGTTAAAGTGCATGTAAAAGATGCCTCTGGAAAAGTTGTTCAAACTCTTGCCCTTGATGCTAACAGCGAAATTAGCATGAAAAAACCTGAGGGCAAATATGCTATGGAACTTGATGCTGGCGAAGGTCATAAAATTGAAGTTCCCGGCGATAAGATTGTTGAATAATTTTTTAACCTATTAGATGACAATAAAAATCGTAATCAATGTTGATTGCAAGTTTTATCACCTTTAACCATGCTAAACGGAGTTTTAGATGAAGAAACAAATTTTTGCTTCTCTTGGCCTTATGGCAGCCCTTGCCATTGCCGCGCCTGCTAGTGCGCACTTTGAAATGGTTTATACCAATGGCAATACTGCTATGGAAAAAGCAGAAAACTTGGATTTGCGTATTGCTTTTGCTCACCCTGCAGAATCTGGCCACATGATGGATATGGGCGGCGTTAATGAATTTTATGCTGTTTATAAGCGTGGCGAAAATGCTCCCCAAAAGATTGATTTGAAAAACTACCTTAAAGACATTAAGTGGTCATCTGCTGAAGGGAGTGGTTCTGCGTATTCTGCATTAATTCCAAGAAAAGAAATTCGCTCCATTGGTGACTATGTATTTGTAGTTGTTCCTGGTTTTTACATGGAAAAGGAAGAAGACATCTACATGCAACAAATCACCAAGCTTATTGTAAACGTTGGTGGCGCACCTACCATTTGGAATGAGCCAGTTGGCCTCCCATGCGAAATCGTACCACTCATTAAGCCTTATGCAACATGGGCTGGTAACGTATTCCAAGGTCAAGTACTTTCTGGTGGCAAGCCTGTTCCTGGTGCTGAAGTTGAAGTTGAATACTTAGCCTTCCCTCCAGACATGAAAGCCAATGCTTTTGCTAAAACTCCTGTTGTAAAATATCCTAATAGCTCCCTTATAACCCAAACTGTTATTGCCGACCAAAATGGCATTTTCACCTTTGGTCTAGCTAAGGCTGGTTGGTGGGGCTTTGCAGCTCTTGGTATTGGCCCTGACACCAAGCACAATG
>CAYJHS010000401.1:0-1151 GCA_964369815.1 uncultured Desulfovibrionaceae bacterium | reverse complement strand
ACAGGTGTTTTATATCCTAATGAACCATGGATTCTTATGTTGTTGAACCAGTAAACATATTGATGCAGTTCCATCCGCAAGTGCTCTAATGATTCAAAGTATCTTCCTCTGACAAATTCGGTTTTTATAACCTTAAATTGTGCTTCAGCGACTGCATTATCGTATGGGCATCCTTTAGCACTTAAGGAGCGAATAATATTAAACTCTTTTAACAATTCATCTATTAAGTAGTTTTTGAACTCAGACCCTCTGTCTGTATGAAATATACTAAAATTGTTTAGATTTCCCTTAATAGAGGCTAAGGCTTTATACACCAGGTCGGCGTTTTTATGTTGCCCTGCACTATATCCAACAATTTCACGGTTAAATAAATCTAATATTACACATAGATAATTCCAAGAACTACCAACGCGCACATATGTCAAGTCGCTGATAATAACCTCATTTTCCTTTTTATCGTTAAACATCCTTTGAATAACATTGGGATTTAGATCCTCATTACAAGCCGTCTTTGATGTTCTATATTTTTTGACAGTATAAGCAGATATTAGATCATTTTTTTGCATTATTTTAGAAATTCTCCGCCTAGAAGCGCGTATCCCGCGCTTTAGCAATTCAACTTTGATTTTTATCGTTCCATATACAGATTGATTTGATGTAAAAATTTCAATAATTGTAACTGCTAAGCTATCATCTTTGGATTTTGAAATCTTATATTTATAATAATTACTTCTTGAAACATTAAGTAATTTACATAATTTAATTGTTGGATATTTAGTTGAATTTGCTCTGATTATAGCTATTTTCGTGCCATAATCAGAGCTGCTTGCTTTAAAATATCGTTCTCCATCAGCAATTGCTTATTTTGCTTACGAAGAGCTAAAAGCTCCTTTTCAATGTCGGTTATATTATCTTCTTTTTTGAAAGAACCACTCTTTTTATAACGGTTTACCCAACTGTGTAGAGTTGATGAACTCATCCCATATTCTTTAATGATTTCACCTGAACCCTTACCATTTTCATAGAGCTTTACTATCTGTAGCTTAAACTCTTCCGTGTAGCCTGTTACCTTACGTGTTGTCATTTTCATCTCCAGTTTTGTATAGTTTACTCTTCGATGAAAAATTGTCCACTCAAGTGTAGCCTATCCA
>CAYJHS010000400.1:0-1190 GCA_964369815.1 uncultured Desulfovibrionaceae bacterium | reverse complement strand
CCACACAGCTCCTGTAAATATGGAATACGCCCTGTACGCAGCCTTGAAATTGGTGCTGGACGAAGGCGTAGAAAATGTCTTTGCCCGTCACGTTGCCATGCACTAACTGCTCTTAAAAGGACTTAACGACATGGGTCTTGAAATGCTGGTCAACGAAAAAGATCGCCTCCCCATGCTCAACGCAGTGAAAATCCCAGAAAGCGTCACCAATGAAGCCGCTATTCGCTCAGCTCTATTGAAAGAACACCACATTGAAATTGGCTCCGGTCTTGGACCACTAGCCGGTAAAATCTGGCGTATCGGCCTTATGGGCTACACAGCACACGAAGAAAACATTGAAAGATTACTCGGAGCATTGAAAAAAGTTCTGTAATTTTTCTTTATAACACTACAACTTTATAACTTAAATGGGGGAAACTTTTTGACATAGCACAAGAAGTTTCCCCCAAACTTTCTATCCCCCCTGCTTGAGAGGTTTTTATGCAAAAAATATTTATTACTTTCCTATTTTTTATTGCCCTATGCCTACCTGTCTCCAAAGTGCTCGCAAGCCCAGTACAAACCATTAAAGATGTACAAAGCGCCATTGACAATGCCAACGAAGCAGCCTTTGTAAAAGCAG
This sequence comes from uncultured Desulfovibrionaceae bacterium, assembly GCA_964369815.1. Classification (GTDB taxonomy): domain Bacteria; phylum Desulfobacterota; class Desulfovibrionia; order Desulfovibrionales; family Desulfovibrionaceae; genus CAYJAD01. The sequence continues at coordinate 568 of CAYJHS010000400.1, read as the reverse complement.
TAAATATGGAAAGCCTCATTGGCCAATGTGTAGATATTTTCATGGAAGATGCACAAAAATCTCATCAGCAAACCCTACCCCCAGCCCTCGCCCTCCTGCTCTCCACCATTAATATCAGTGAAGGCGCTCGTAAACAACTACGCTCCACCCTCGTAAAAGAAGGCTCGGAATTTGTACGTTTTGGCGTTCGCTCCGGTGCCTTTGCAGGAAAACCCAACGACACTGCAACACCCGCCGGAATGCTTTCAGCGCTGTTTGGCAATGCCTCCATGGGACGAAAAGAAATTATGCTCATAGGCGCCCCCGTAGAATCACAAGGCGCAGTATATGTGCCCTTCACCATTAAAGACCATGGCAACGGGCAAAGCTACCCCGTAGAAGCATGGCTGCGACAAGAAGAAGGCCAATGGCGAGTCATCGGCCTTCGCAATGTCCGCCAACTCATGCGCATTATCCGCGGCGAAAGCACAGCACCTGTACAAAGTTAACTACTAGTAGGGATTTGTTTTTTTCCTGGGGGAGGGGAACTTTTTTGAAAAAAAGTTCCCCTCCCCCAGACCCCCACCCC
>CAYJHS010000399.1:0-1196 GCA_964369815.1 uncultured Desulfovibrionaceae bacterium | reverse complement strand
AAATGGAAATGGCTATGAAACTTGAAGCCGGAGAAAAATATGAAATTCCTTTTAGCTTCAAGCTTCCTTCCGAAACTCCCATCACGACCATAGGTGATGGAAAAAATAAGTGCAAAGTGTGGGTTCAGACAGAGCTTGACATTGAATCCGGCCTTGATAGCAGTGACCGTGACTACCTCACCATTACGCCACATCCTGCTGTATCCATGATGGTAAACAAGTTCTTAGAAAACGACTTTAAATTTATGAAAGTGGACGTAGAAAAAGGTTATTTACGCACATCTACATTCGCAAGTAATTCCGGCATCTACCAAGAAATTGAGATGCGCCCTGCTTCTGCCGGTGTTTTTAACTGGAGTAGCCGCAAAGTGAATGAAGTGGAGTTAAGTTTTATTGTTGATGAAACCATGGTGCACTTGCTTGTGGAAGTTGATCGTAGTTTTGCCGGCGATGGCTATAACGCTGTGAGCTATCCCATAAATGTGCAAGAAAGTGAAATTGAGCCTTACTTTAGAAAAGTATTCCCATAGGTAAGTTATGGCGCTTTGCTAAGTTTTTTGGAAGGAGGGGACTTTTTCAATAAGTTCCCTTCCTTCTATTTTAAACGTACATAAATACAAATAGGTAAAAGGGATTGTGTCACCTCCGGTGAGGGTAAGGGGATTACGATTTTTTTGCCTTGTCCCTTCGGGGCTATTTGCTTCGCAAATGATTTCCTACGGGGCATGAAAAGCCAAGGTCTTTTCATGCGGCACAGCGTCGGGGCTCACGGTGTAGCCGATTATTTCTTTAGAAAATCAAAATTGACTTAATATGTTATGAACGTGGCGATGCGTATGTAAACGTCCATTATCCTATCAACGTCAAAAATTGACTTAATATTTTATGAACGTGGGCGTGCTTGCTATACAGGGGCTCCGTTTCGGCAAAATGTACTTTTAAAATGTAATACTGTCACAATGAAAAATTTTTGAGGGCGAGGGGTCTGGGAGGAGGGAACTTTTTTCAAAAAGTTCCCAGCAAGAAAGATGGTACGAAAATAAAACTTTTAACGCTACAGCAAAGCTGCACCTAAGTTTTATTTTCGGGTACACCAACAAGTTGCTGCACCTGTCCCCCCTCACTTTACATTTTGTTGCGGCAATTTATTCATTAAAAAACAAGATATTATCGCTATGAAAAGTTTTGAGGGCGGG
>CAYJHS010000398.1:0-1204 GCA_964369815.1 uncultured Desulfovibrionaceae bacterium | reverse complement strand
CTTTTTGGCGCTAGCAAAAGTTTCCCCCTTTCCCCCACAAAGAAAATAGATAACTACTCTCTATAATGAAGGAGCTTTCATGAAATTTACAAAAATGCACGGCGCTGGCAATGACTATGTTTATATGGACGCACGTATCAGCCCCGTGAGCGACCCCACAAGCCTTGCCATTCAGGTCAGCGACCGTCATAAAGGCATTGGTTCTGACGGTCTTGTGCTCATTTTACCCTCAGAAGTTGCTGACGTGCGTATGCGTATGTTTAACAGTGACGGGAGCGAGTCCCAAATGTGCGGCAATGCCATCCGTTGCGTGGGTAAATATGCCTATGAAAATGGCCTTGTAAGCAAACCAGAACTCAGCGTTGAAACTTTAGCAGGTATTAAAATCATTACTCTGTTGCTAAACGGTGAAAAAGTCACCGGCGCTACCGTAGATATGGGCACGCCGCAGTGGACGCCTAAGCACATTCCTGTGAAGCATGCTGATGACACTGCCCTTGAAATCGTCATTTCTGCTCTTGGCAAGGAGTATAAAGCGTCTTGCGTTTCCATGGGTAATCCCCATGCAGTTATCGAACTTGGTGCCGATGAAAATCTCGACACATTCCCTTTGGCGGCTGTGGGCGCTGCCATTGAGCATCACCCCCTCTTCCCTGAGCGAGTAAATGTGGAATTTATCCAAGTGATAGATAAGAAAAACATCCGTATGCGCGTGTGGGAGCGTGGCGCTGGTGAAACACAGGCCTGCGGCACAGGAGCCTGCGCTGTAGGCGTGGTTTGTGCTCGCCTTGGACGCACCGACAGGGACGTGACTGTTCACCTCCTTGGTGGAGATTTGCACATACGCTGGGACGACAATGACCATATTTTTATGACCGGTGAAGCTGTAACCGTCTTTGAAGGCGAACTGCTCTAGTCAGAATTACTTAGCATCAACGCGCTATGAGACCCTCCGCGATACATTGCGCAAGGGCCTCAGTCAACAAATAACACTCGAAATATAAAGGAAAGAAAATGTTTCAAGTAAACCCTCATTATGCCAGCCTTCCCGGCTCCTATTTATTTGCAGAAATTGCTCGTCGTGTGCGTGCTTTCCAAGCCGCTAACCCCACCTTAACCACCATCTCCCTTGGCATTGGGGATGTATCACCCCCCCATGTACCGGCCCTCATAAAAGCTTTGCACGAGGCTACCGATGAAATGG
>CAYJHS010000397.1:0-1209 GCA_964369815.1 uncultured Desulfovibrionaceae bacterium | reverse complement strand
AGGTAGGTTATGAAGCCTTGCGCCTGTCCACAGCTTGACAAGTGGCGCAAGCCTACTTTACCTTGCTTGCATTTGACATGCAGCTTGCCACCGCAGAAAGTACGTTGAAGTCACGTAAGGACGCCTTGCGCATCTACTCTGTGCGTTTCAAGCAAGGCGATATCACCGAGCTTGACTATTTACGTGCCGAAAGTGAAATGGAACTGGCGCGTGCCTCCATGCTCAATACCGCAGTAGAACGTGACGCAGCCGAAGCCGCCTTAGCCGTCCTTGTTGGCCGCAGTCCCAAGCAGATTTTACATGGAGAATTTGAACGTGGCATGGCCATCCAAAAACTCAAGGGCGCTCCCGGCATTCCTGCTGGCATTCCCTCTGAACTCTTGTTACGCCGTCCCGATATCCGTGCTGCAGAATACATGATTATGGCCTATAATGCTAATATTGGCGTTGCCAGAGCAGACCTCTTCCCCTCCATTAGCTTAACTGGTGCCCTTGGCGCCCTAAGCACTGATCTTGGCAGATTACTCATTGGCCCAGCCGGAACATCCAGCATTGGCGCAGGCGTTGACCTCCCCATCCTTGACTTTGGACGCCGTTGGTACGCCATCGATAATGCCGAAGCCGTCAAAAGCCAATCCATCGCCCTCTATCGCAAAACCGTACAATCGGCTTTCCAAGACGTGCGTACCGCCCTCACAGCCCAACGTGAATCTAACGGTATTGTGCGCAGCATTCAAAAACAAGTCAGCAACTATCGCCGTGCGGTGGAACTTGCCCGCTTGCAATATAACAATGGTTACGCCGACTACCTAACCGTACTCGATACCGAACGCCAACTCTTCTCCGCAGAACTTCAACTGGCTAGCGCTTTGAGCTATCGCCTTTCCGCCGTTGTCCGTGTGTGCATGGCTCTTGGCGGTGGCTGGGTAGAAACAGGACCACTTATGGGAACCGCTGCCCAAACAGCAAAACGTCTCGCCCGTGAGCAAAAATCCGCCCCAACTCAGGTTTCTGCCCCTGCCAACCCAGCAGTTAACATACCCCCAAGTAGCACCAGAGAACAAAGACGCGCCGCTGAAGAAGCAGCACGCCGCGGTGAACCTGTACAAAGCCCAGTCATAAACCGTAGCAGCACAGGCCAAGCCCCCATGGGTAAATTGTATTAACGCTTTTTTTTGGGGGAGGGGAACTTTTGTGAACAAAAGTTCC
>CAYJHS010000396.1:0-1247 GCA_964369815.1 uncultured Desulfovibrionaceae bacterium | reverse complement strand
TACCGGTTTGGAAAAGTAGCAGCTATGCCAAAGAAGTGTTCCCTGAGCCTCCTGTGCCTACACGGGCATAGGTACGTTGCGCATCAAGCGATTTGGTCATTTCTTTCTCCCTTTAGCTGTTAGTGACGGGGGTAAACCCTAAGAAAAAGACCCAACACAGTGCATAGTGCAGAGTCTTTGAAGTTTTTTTGCATCTTCATTGTGTTCATACTGCCTTAAGAAAAAAGAAAAGTCCATACAGTTTGGCAAGAAATAGAAATTTTAGCTAAAAAAAAGGCTTAGAGGTGTCTTTTGGCAGAGTAGAAATATTTTATATGAAAAAACAGAATGTTAAAAGGCATAGTGCGCTGGATGCTCATTTTTATGTTTTGCTATGGCAAAAAGAAAAAAATCTTGCTTTTGTGAAAAAAAGGATATATAAGGGCTATTAAGTTGTGTTTTTGCAATCCATGGAAATGTTTGAATAAAATTGTTTGTTTTAGATTTATGATTTTTTGAGGTTTAAGTGAAAAATCTTCTTTTTTTATGCACGGGGAATTCGTGTCGTAGTCAAATGGCGGAGGCTCTGGCGAAAAAGCATTTATTGGGTATGGTAAACGTTTATTCTGCTGGGATAAAGGCTCATGGTTTAAATGCTCACGCCATGGCAGTTTTGAAGGAAAAGGATGTAGATGTTTCAATGCTTACATCAAAGACTATTGAAGATTTGCCAGATGTGCATTTTGACTTGGTAGTGACTTTATGTGGTGATGCGGCGGAAACTTGTCCTGTTTTTGTGGGGGCAAGGACGGTGCATCATGGCTTTGACGATCCTCCACGCATGACTGAAAATATGCACAATGAAGCACAAATATTGCAGTGCTATCGTGATGTGTGTGATGAAATTGAAAGTTTTGTTACTGAAATGCCCAAAATTTATATAAAGCTTTTTGATTAACAAATTTTTTCAGCTTGTTTGCTATGACAGCAAAAAGCCCCTTTTCTTAAGCATGGTAGCATAAGAAAAGGGGCTTTTTTATTTCTTATAAAGAAATTAGGCTTCGATTTTATTCACAGCAATGGCAAGGCGTGAAATTTTGCGAGCAGATGTTTTCCAGTGCATGGCGCCCTTAGTAGAGGCTTTATCCAGCATGGAAGTAGCAAGCACAAGCGCTTCTTGAGCGGCAGCTTTGTCATTGGCAAGCACGGCAGAGCGCACTTTTTTGATAACATTTTTCACACGGGTACGAGCAGCACGGTTGCGCTCA
>CAYJHS010000395.1:0-1259 GCA_964369815.1 uncultured Desulfovibrionaceae bacterium | reverse complement strand
TGACACTGCCGCCCCAAGCAGGCGTGTTGAACCAAATTTTACTAGGGTATAATATCCTTGTAATCCTAGTACCATGACGCAAAAAATACCAATGAGCAAAATAAGAAAGAGGGAGTTGGCGCCTATGCTGTGGCTTTGCTCACGAAATTTTGTAAAAAGATGTGGCGTTGCAAAGATATGGCGCACCGACGTCAAGAAAAAGGCAAAGAGCGAGCCCATGCCGGTCAAGAGTGCAAAACTCATGGTGCCAAGTTTTGCACATATAACGGTGAAAATTTGCATGCTAACGTACCGGAGTTTTTTGTTTTTGCAAGGGGTTACCCAGCTTCATGGCAATAAGACGTTCACGCACGGCCTCAGCTTGGACTTCTGTGCCTCGCACAAGTACAAAGACAATGTAATAGCTTGCTGACTTAGTCATGCGGGTGCGCATGCCCTCGCCTTCCAAGTCTGCCCGCAGGGTATCCACGGCCTTTTCATCTTTTAAGGAAGAAACTTGAAATACATAATCTAACACGGTGGCGGCTTCTTTTTTCTCGGTGTTGGGCGTTTGCGCAGTGGCGGCGGATTGACTGGGTTTTTCCGCTTGTGCTGATGGCAGTGCAGAGGGACTTTGTGTGTCCGGTGTTGCTTGCTCTTTTACTTTTAACGCATTGGCATACTTTAACTCTTCTGGCGTCATGAGTTTGCTTTTTTGTGCTGTGACTCTGTCAGAAGTGACATAAGGGGCTTGCCCTGATTGCGTATTGGGAGGGCTTTGGGCTTCGGCTTGTTTTTCTATGGGTTTAGCAGGCAAGATTTTTTCCATGCCGGGTACTTCTCTTTCTTGATCCCGACCTACAATAACGCCCATCATAAAGGCGACCACCACGCAGCCCACTAATACGGTTAAGGCCGTCATCAAAGCAGAAAATCCCACATTAAAGGTCAATTTCTTGACTTCTGGGGGTTCTTGCGGTGTTTTTTTTTCATTTTGTGGCATATTATTACGTATTTTTTTTTATGCCCTTACCGTTATTGTAGTATTGTAATTTCACAAGTTAATGGATGACTGTATGGCGTTGATAAAGTTTTTTTCGCATTGTAGTACCTATGCTTCGCTTCGTCGCTACAAATTACTTAAAAAACCTTCTCAAAGTCATACAGTCCAGTGTTACTGTAATATTTTCTACATATTACACTTGAAATTAGAATCAATGCCGTGGCTAGTAAACTATGTTTGACCAAGAGTTTTAGAGTAGCACTACAGTATTTTTCAA
>CAYJHS010000394.1:0-1279 GCA_964369815.1 uncultured Desulfovibrionaceae bacterium | reverse complement strand
CCCATGTGCCGCTAGCAAGGCCTAACTTTTTAATAATATCACCTTCTATAAATAAACATACAGAGGAATAGTTATCTTCATCTTGGTATAGCCATGTGTAAGTAGTGTCTTGTATTCTATTTATCATCTGTTGTGGTGCGCCATTTTTACGCCATCGACATTCCCAAGCTAAGCGATTGTCACAGTAGATACGCACTGGCATGATACCATTTTCTTGGTATTCGTAGCGTATCCTATCCATTTGTCCAAGATAGTTATAAGTATAGGATTCAACTAACCTGCTATTCTTATAAACCTTAGCTAAACGACCTCTTGTGTCATAGGCATACTTAAAAACATTTTGCTCCCTTGGCCAAGTTTCAGTTTTTTGGATAATCTTGCCCTTTTCATCCTGCACAACTTTGTACATAAAACCTTCAAATCTTCCTTGCGCTTGTTTGTTCACCATAACCATAATTCCTTTTAAAAAGTTAATAAATTCATGTGTTTTTTTGATACATGGACGAATTATGGCATATTTTTAATTTCTTGTAAGAATGAAACGGTTCAGTGTTTTTTGTTCTTAAGTGACAATGTATTATGTGTTGAAATTATTAGAATTTTAAGTTTTTTTATAAAGGGGTATTTTTTAACACATTGAAAATATCGAATATAAAATACTTAAAAAATATTTAGCTAAATTTTTATTATATTGATATTATTTATAAAGAAAAGAATGTTTTTTGAAATTTCTTGACTTTCGTCAACGCTCCCTGCAACCCTACGCAATGAATTACAGAGAAGCCTCATTTCTTATTTAAAATCTTCCTTAATGTGTCCATTTGTAAATGTGCATAGCGCTGGGTCATTTCGGGGCTTGAATGCGTGAGTAACTTTTGCACACTGTATAAATCAGCACCATTATTCACCAGAGAGCTTGCAAAGTTGTGGCGCAAGCCGTCTACTGCCCTAAAGTCCGTATCAAGACCAGCTTGTTTTTTTATTTTATCAGCAAATTTCCGAATATCTTTACGTTTCTCCCCATTACTATTTGGGAATATATATTTACTATCTGTTTTGTCAATGGAATTCAAAATGGCTAAGGCCTTGTCACTTAAAGGGAGAATTTCTGTTTTGTCACTCTTGGCTCTGTCGGCATGGAGGATAATAAAGCCTTGCTCTAGGTTCACGTCTGCTCATTCCAGAGCAAGGGCTGCTCCTTTGCGTATGCCGGTGTGGAAAATAAATTTTAGAATATTAGCCGTGGCTTGGTTGGGGTCATTGTCCAATAATTCAAGAT
>CAYJHS010000393.1:973-1287 GCA_964369815.1 uncultured Desulfovibrionaceae bacterium | reverse complement strand
AATTGTAACATTTACAGACGGTAGAGCAAAGAAAGTAGCTTTGTAAACAACATCTAACCCTGCTTGAGCATCTGTTATCAACACGTCTTCACCACTTTCATATCTATCAGGCATATCAATCTCAACACTTGCTTTAGAACAGAATACAATAGTTCTATCATCTTCAGTATTCATAACAATTCTAAACTTGGCATATCTGAAAGTTTGTTGAGAGGCCTTAAACTGTTGCCAACCTGTCCAAGTTATGTTGTCTTTAGACAAGTTCATTTCAAGATTAGAACTCCAATCAGTCTGTAAGATGTTTCTAACATTTG
>CAYJHS010000393.1:0-934 GCA_964369815.1 uncultured Desulfovibrionaceae bacterium | reverse complement strand
ACATCACCTAAATCAACATCTTCAGCGAAAGTATAAATAGCTTCCGTTACATCTGAGTTCATAACAATCGCATTATTAATAACACTACAACCCTCTTTAATACCTGTCCACTCTGGTTCTTGTGGTAAAGTTAAAATAGTGTTGTTAAAACTACCATCGTCTAAAGAGGTTATTACTGTTGCGTTTCTACTCTCATTACCACCAACGTCAACAGCTTTAATCATATACAAACCTTGACGTATCGGAGAGGTTATTGTCGTTGTTTTAATATCAGTAAATATAGGTTGTAAATTTTGCCATAAAATTTCATTTAAATCATTAGTGTATCTTATCTCATAATGTGAAATATCAAGGTCACTGTTTGCAGTCCATTCAAACAAACCTAAACCATTCGTAATAATAACATTAAAGTTTTCAACATCAGCGGGTGGTGTAGAGTTACCAACAAACTTAACACCGTTCAACACTAATGGATTTGATAACATCATATTGTTAATTTTACTCTGATAACGAACTTCAATGTCATAAAGTTTACCATCCAATAAACCTGTTATTTTTATATTCTCAGGTGTGTTTTTAATATAAGAAGCCTGTGTCCACTCTGTTGCTTCAATTAGTTTATATCTGACAACACAAGCTACATCAAACTTATTACGATTTTCAAGATGTATAGACATTAAACTTGTATAACTACCATCTGAATTTTTAATCATAACACTTTCATCAGATGTAATTTCACCAACTTGTACAGGTGGTAAAGGTTGATATAAATCTAAAGGTATTGTTATATTACTATCAAATGGTGGTATCTCACCTAATGGGTTAAACCTAGCAGGTGCATAATCTATAGCTGTTATAGTGGCTGTTAAATCTTCACCTGGTTTAATTTAACTAATAATCAAATCTAACTCTTTACCGTCTTCAACAAAGGCCA
>CAYJHS010000392.1:0-1299 GCA_964369815.1 uncultured Desulfovibrionaceae bacterium | reverse complement strand
CCCGTAGCCACCGAGCTTGATAGCCTTAATACCAAACGACGCCAAGACGAAGAAAAAATTCATGATGAAGCACGCTTACAAGCTCAAGAACAAGTGGAAAAGGGTAAACTGGGCTTGGTCCTTTATGGTGCAGATTGGCATCAAGGCATTATTGGTATTGTGGCTTCTCGCATCGTGGAAGAGTTTTATTTGCCAACGCTTATCCTATGTGATGGTAAGTCGTGTATTAAAGGTTCCGGTCGTTCCATCAAAGAATTTCATCTCCATGACGGGCTAAGTCAACTTTCGGAGCTTCTTTTAAGTTATGGAGGGCATAAGCTCGCCGCTGGCTTGAGTGTAAGCCATGAAAACCTGGACGCCTTGCGCACAGGTTTTAATAGTATTGTACAACAGTGCCTTGAAGATGCCCAACCCGCAGCTTCTTTAACCTTAGATGCCGTTTTAGATTTTTCTGCAGCTTCTGATGCTATTTTCTTGCATGAACTAGATATGTTACAGCCATACGGCGTGGGCAATGCCGAGCCTTCTTTTTGCTCTCCACTCTTATTTATTAAAAATGTACGTTATTTTGGGCAGAATAAAAATCATGTTTTATTACAGGTTCTTGACGAGAGTACAGGCATTACCTTGCACGCTAAAGTGTGGCGAAGGGCCGCAGAAATGCCTTTGAGCATTGCCCAAAAGTATATATACTTGGCATATACGCCGCTTATTTCTACTTTTAATGGTATGGATTCAGTAGAAGTAAGGGTGAAAGATTGGAAAATTGTTGATAAATTACAAGAAACTGCTTAAAACCTTAAATCCTTCATAAGGATGGAGACAATGTCATCTGAACTTAAAGATAATAAACTTCCTATGAATCAAGAACAAAAGCCACAAACAACACAAGTTGTGGTGGCTGAGGTCATAGAAGACGATGATAGTGAGCAAAACTATAGGCAAAGATTTGAAGGTACAGCATCTTTTGGTGTACATGGACGTGGTTTTCGTCAACAAAATACTTTTGGACAACAAAATCTATCCTGCTTACCGGCGGCTATAACGCTTATTTTAGCCGTAGGCATGGGTGTTCAAGCGGGTTTTTTGGCAAGTATTGGTTTTTTATTTTTCTATGCCATAGGCAGTGCGTTGGCGTTAACCATAACCGTGCGCAGAACCTTGCAAGGAAAAGCCGTCTATGTATGGCTTAACCGTATCTTAGTGTGGGGCGTGGCTTTTGTTATTACTCTTGGCCTTACAAAATAACTTCAAGCCTTTAGAACATTGTATAAGTAGCTATTATAGGGAAATGTATGT
>CAYJHS010000391.1:0-1302 GCA_964369815.1 uncultured Desulfovibrionaceae bacterium | reverse complement strand
TAGGCTACCTTGCCAAAACAGCGGAAAATCTTAGCCAAGGCAAGATACCTCCTCACGCCACCAAGCCAAGTACTTCGCATTTTTTACCACAAACAGAACAGCTGCTTACGGCAACAAACCAGTTAAGTAGCGCTCTACAACAACGTATGCACGACCTCACTGTCATGGCGCAAACCAGCGAACGCCTCAGCGGTGAACTTGACCTTGCTCGAACCATCCAAAATAGCCTACGCCCTGCCACCTTACCACTCATGAAAGGGGTGGAGCTTGCGGCCTCGGTACATGCCGCTCGTGAGGTATGCGGCGATATGTATGATTGTTTTGCTCTGTCTGAACATGAAATTTGTTGTGTTATGGGCAATGTTGCGGAGCATGGCATGGCGGCTGCGCTTTTGACAAACCGTATCATGCCGCTTTTACATGAGCTTTTGCTCTCTGGGCTTTCTCCTGCAGAGGCCTTGCAGCAAGTAAATGCGGGTTTTGATGTTGCGCCCAGTACTGAGAGAGCACTCCATATAACATCCTTTGTAGGCATATTGCACAGCCAGACGGGCCAATTGCGTTTTGCCAGTGCAGGGCAGTTTCCCCCTTTTATTGTGGAAAGTGCCACACCTAGTCCGCAGTGCAAACAACTCCCCTACCCTCAAGAAAAAGCCCTTGGCTTTATGCAGCAAGCACACTATACCGAAATGCGTATTCAACTTGAGCCTATGCAAACATTATTCTTTATTCCAGAGCGTTTACTGTCTGTTCAAAATATGCAAGGACATAGTTACACACGCTCTCAGCTTGACGATTTTTTTGCACACACACAAAACACCCCTACCACCTTGATAGAGGCCTTTTATGAGCACATATTCCAATATACGCAGGGGAATTTACACGATGACGTGGTACTTTTTGCCATGCAGTGGCAAGGGGGAAAACTAGATTAAATCAGAGTGTTTTCACATAAAATGAATTTTTGTGCATGTCAAGGAAGATACGTGTGCCTTGAGGGTACATAGTCTTCTCCTATTTGACCGAAAAGACACACGCAATCTGACGCAGAGATGCGCAAAAAGGCGTTTATGTGGCGTGCGCTTTTTGCAGCTTCACTCGCAAACCTTCACGGCTAATGCCAAGGGCTTTGGCTGTGCGGGATTTATTATCCTCCAAATGAGCCATCACTTGCTGAATATACAAATTTTCCATTTCTTGTAATGTAGGAATACCCTCAGAAAAATCATGCCTCGACAAGGATGTACTGCTTCCTTGATTGCATATTTGTTCTGCTGAAGATGTTCTTACAGAAGGTGTCGA
>CAYJHS010000390.1:0-1321 GCA_964369815.1 uncultured Desulfovibrionaceae bacterium | reverse complement strand
TAAAAGAGGATATTCTTGACCCCATAACTTCCTTTATGCAGGGGAGTCAAAGGCAAATTTTTGATAAGGCACATAGTTTTTTACTAGAAAATGAAAGTAATTTCGACTACATAAAAGTGGATGAAGTTAAAGAATTACGTGCAATTATTGCTTCCACATCTTGCCCCAAGGGTGCCAGTATTCAGCACCTTAAAAGCGTGCATGAGAGTTTACAAATGCAGGTGCGCTCGTGGTTAGATACAGAAAAGCTGAATGCCAAAGCAATCATTGGTGAGTTGCGCGATACCTTATATATGCAGGATGAATTTAAACTGCTTGATGCAGACCAGCGCAACATGCTTATACAACGCTTCACTGACAGCATGGCTGACATAGATAAGCATAAACTTATCGCCGTTATCCAAAACGCTGCCACACGGTTTAAGGGCGATGACTACTTACGTATTCAGCAACAAATGGCACAATGGACACAACCCATAGATAATGTCAAAGTCACTGAGTATATTCCTCTAAGCTCGGTAAAAGTGCCGCATGATAAAGCATGGCTTACAGATGCCCAAGACGTTGAACACTATGTAGAATCGTTACGTAAAGCCTTACTTGAGGCTGTGGAACAAGGAAAAAGGGTGCAAATATAATGAAAAGCTTAAAAATAAAAAATTTTATGGCTTTTAGCGAAGACGTGGAAGTTAAGTTCTCTCCTAAAATCAATGTGATAATAGGAGAGAATGGAACAGGGAAAACGCAGCTATTAACACTATTGCATTTTTCACACGGGAGTATGTCAAGTTTTCAAAAATTTTTTTCTGCAGATATGAAAAGCAGTTTTGAAACCTTAACGAATGATTTTTTAAAATATTTTTTACCTCTTGATGATAAACTTGGAAAACTACACCATATAGGTGGATTTGGACAGTCAGAAGTTAATTTTTTAGCTAACTACTACAATTTTGCTATTGGGTTCCATAATAATTCAAAAAATTTGCAATTTAATGGTGCTTTAGAATCTATTTCGTATACTACTCTAATTCCAGCCAAAGAAGTTCTTTCCTTTATGGAGGGATTTGTGAGTATGTATGATAAATATTTAGTGCGTTTTCCAAAATACTACAATGACATTTGCTTAGAGCTTGACCATCCTGTTTTGCGTCCAGAAAAATTACGTGAAAAATCAAAACAAAGCATAGATAAAATAGAAAAACTATGCGGCGGTAAATTTATATTCCATGGCGGTGGTAAAGTCACCTTTAAAACCTTTGAAGATAGCGAGCTTTCCGTCAATGCCATGGCAGAAGGCTATCGCAAAATTGGTATGTTAGCT
>CAYJHS010000389.1:0-1336 GCA_964369815.1 uncultured Desulfovibrionaceae bacterium | reverse complement strand
CTCAACATGAGTTTGTGCGCGGCTGTGTAGACTTTGTGTAAAATCATAACTTGCCGTGTGCGCGCGGTGCGGGGGGATGTTTTGGGTATAGGGTATTGAGAGGGGCAAAGGTCATGCGGTGTAGGGGGCAAGCACCAAATTGCATAATGGCGGCACGGTGTTCCTTGGTGCCATAGCCCTTATGTTTTGCAAAATTATATTGTGGCCAGCGCTTGTTAAGTATTTCCATAATCCTGTCTCTGTGTGTTTTGGCCACAATGGATGCTGCTGCAATGCTTGGCACAAGTCCGTCTCCGCCCACAATGGCTTCTTGCTTAAGGGGGGATGCAGGCAAGTATTGTGCAAGCACGTGAGGCGGGAGTATTTTATTGCCGTCAATGTGCAAAAAAGGTTGCTCGTGTGGGGCATGACGCTTGAGCATGGCTACCACGGCTTTTGCCATGGCGTGGAAGGTGGCTTGCAAAATATTTATGGCGTCGATGTCCTTTTGCCACACGAGTCCAATGCCCACTTGGGCTTTGGCATAAATTTCTTGCACTAATTGAGCGCGCTGAGAGGCACTTAATTTTTTGGAGTCGTTGAGACCTTGAATGTTATGCTCTTTTGATAGACGGACGGCAGCAGCCACCACTGGCCCAGCTAAGCAGCCACGTCCGGCTTCGTCGATGCCAAGGTGAGCATAGTCAATGGTTTGCGTCGTTGGATATATGGGAAAAATGTGCTGCGTCATGTCTTTGCATAGCGCATGCGGGCGCAGAGGTCAAATCCGTGGTAGGCATTAGCGGTTTCATCTTTTTTGTTTTGGCATTTTTTTGTGTGGTGTAAGGTGAGCTTTATGCTCTGCGCAATCTTTTGTGCGCTTTTGGTTTTTTTATTTTTTTGCTTTGGTATTTTTTTTGTGCGGCGTAAGGCTAGCTTTACGCTCTGCGCACCCTTTTGTGCGCTTTTGGCGTCTTCATCTTTTTCCTGCTCACTGCATCAAAAATGATTTTGCGAATTCACGACCCTAAGGTCGCTAAAATTCCCAAAATCATTTTTTCTTTGTGAGTAGAAAAAATCTTACAAGCCGCTCAAAATCGCACAAAAACCAGCACTCTCCATTTTTCTGCGTGCTCCGCACTTGAAAAATTGGTGCGCCCACGAGGGGGGGGATAGTCTTCACATTACATGCAACACCACGTATCAAAGTTCTGACCTTCATGATGATATTTCCAAAGAATTTAGTATGTAAACTAAACCTCTGATGATGTGTTGTATTGCAAAAAATTTATTAGTCACCACTGAGCCCCGACGCTGTGCCGCATGAAAAGACCTTGGCTTTTCATGCCCTGTAGGG
>CAYJHS010000388.1:0-1362 GCA_964369815.1 uncultured Desulfovibrionaceae bacterium | reverse complement strand
AACAAAATAAAACTAATGACGAGATAAAAGAAATTTTTGAAATTCAATATAAAGGCAAAGACTACAATTCTCAATTATCATTATCTACTAAACTTCTTGTATCTTATAAGATTACTGTAATGTTACAAATTGCTTTTGGCGTAAGGTTGCCAATTATTCTTGATAATATGGAAAGCGTTAATTTTAACGAAGATATTGACACTCAAATGTTTTTCTTTGAAAGAACACAAGATAATTGCCCTAAATGCGAGGGCAACGGTGGCAGAAGAAACCAAAACAATCACTGGATATGTGAAAAGTGCGATCACGAATGGCAAAAAGAATTAAAGATTGAAAACGTGTAAGGCGGTGAATTATGGAAACAAAATGTTGTATTTTTTGTAAAAAGGTTATTGGTGATAAATTTACTATTGCAAAAATAGATGAAAACGGAAAACCTATATCCTATCTTTGTGATGAATGTTTTAAAACAGACGACGACGATGATTATACACAAGACGAAATTGTTTTAGACACTCTTGATATTGAAAAGGTAAACTCGCCACAGCATTATAACACAGGCAATATTGAGTGTATTGATTATATTGAAGATTGTGGTTTTGGGGAAGCCTTTTGTTTAGGTAATGCAATTAAATATATTGCAAGGGCAAATCATAAAGGAAGTAAATTAGAGGACTTAAAAAAAGCACGATGGTATTTAAACAGAACTATTGAAAAACTTGAAAAGGAGTGATAAAATTTGAAAGCGAGAACTCCTGCATATTTTTCTAAGCAAGAACAAAAAATCTTAGATAATGAAATTGCAAAATTGATGGCACAAGCCGAAAAAGATTTATCATTAAACATTGATATTGCTATATTATATACTTTGCATAAAACTTTTGGTTTTGGTAAAAAAAGACTTAAAAGGTTTTATGACAGTATACAGGTAGAACACGATAATTTAGTAAATCATTATGTAATGCCTGATGATTACTTATGGCTTTGTGAACAAAAATTAAAAGAGATAGACGTAAACGTGAGAGAATGGAAAGAAGGTAAAATTAATGAATAACGTATCAATTATAGGAAGATTAGTAAGAGAGCCTGAAATGAAACAAACTCAATCGGGTAAATCGTATGTAAATTTAAGCATTGCGGTACCAAGACCTGCTAAAAATAGCGAAACAGATTTTTTTGACTGTATTGCTTGGGATAAGACTGCAAATTTAATAGGTCAATACTTTAACAAAGGAAGTCAAATAGCTATTGTAGGACAGCTAAGACAAGAACGTTGGCAAGACAAAGAGGGTAAAAACGTAAGTAAAGTTATCATCAATGTATCTTCTGTTAGCTTTGTAGGAAACAAACAAGACAATCAAG
>CAYJHS010000387.1:1113-1363 GCA_964369815.1 uncultured Desulfovibrionaceae bacterium | reverse complement strand
ATGGCAGGAGCCTACGCCACGCTCTATATGCAAAATGAAGCACAAAAACATTTGCGTATGGTCATAGGCCAACAAGCCAAAAACTGGCCCGAAAGCAAAGGAATGTTTGACCTCCTTGCCCAATACGGCCTACATGCGCAAGTTATGGCTAAGCACTTCCCCGAAGAGTTCCCGCAGTCTATCCCCTTCATACAAGATGCCATCTTAGACGGGCTCACCAAGCCCCACGCCCCCATGGGTGCGTCCATGG
>CAYJHS010000387.1:0-1103 GCA_964369815.1 uncultured Desulfovibrionaceae bacterium | reverse complement strand
CAATAACTACAGCACCAAGGAAAAGCCCGCCAGTGCACCCGTAGCGCAAATGCACCCCAACCTGTACATGCTCAGCGCCCCCAATTGCACAAACTTTGGCGTGCGCCTGCCTCAAGAAAAGAAACTCTATGCGCAAATCCAAGACTACGGCTATGATACCAAAGCCCCTGCCAAAGCCTTAGAGCAAGGCTTGCGTATCACCCGTACCATGACCAAGAGCGATGATACAAACTTCACCGGTACCATCACACAAGGCGAGGTATTGCGTGTGGATGTGGATGTACACTTACTCCAAGTAGAAGAAGCCCCCATAGTAATGGTTGACCTTTTGCCCGGAGGTTTTGAACTCGTCCTTGACCACAAAGACGATACAGGTTCCTCAAACAACATAAGTATTCGCAAAGATGAAGACAGAATTATTGCCTTCATTGATGCCAGTCGCAGTAAAAAACGCTTGACCTATCATATACGCGCCATTACCCAAGGCACCTTTGCCCTGCCTCTGGCACAAGCCGAAGGACTCTTTGATAGAAACCTACAAAGCCACACAGTCGGCGGCAAAAAAGTACAGGTGCTCGCACCCTAAGGGGAGTATGTTAAAAAAAGTCTACTGGGGGAAAACCTTTTGTGAACAAAAGGTTTTCCCCCAGACCCCCTTTCTAAAAAACTTTTATTGCGGCAATACCTTTTCCCTGAAAGAAATATTTTGCCGCAATGTAACACTCTAAAGTACATGTTTATTAGTCTGTGTTTTTCCATTTAAGGAAAAACCTACCTTCCCCCTTGTGCATAGCACTATAAGGGGGGTGTCATGGAGCGAAACGCAGTGAAGCGTAATGATGGGGGGTTCCCTTCGAGGCCGCCACGCTTTTGTCTCCTTTTAATGCTAAAATAACCAAGGCTACTATCTTTTTGCTACAAAAGCGTGGCTGGTTGGTTTTTGTGGAATTTTAGAAATATAAAGATTTTTAGGGCGTTCAAGGAAGAAATTATTTTTCTGCGTAAGCGACCTTAAGGTCGTGCGTATAAGAAAAATAATTTCTGACACAGAACGCACTGAAAAGATTGATTTTGCGAAAGAACGCAAAAGTAGAACACAAGCA
>CAYJHS010000386.1:0-1476 GCA_964369815.1 uncultured Desulfovibrionaceae bacterium | reverse complement strand
TTTCTGGTCGGGATGAGAGGATTTGAACCTCCGACCCCTTGAACCCCATTCCAAAAATCTAGACTTACTTATCTTTCATTATTTATACCTATAAGCTTGACAATCATTAATTTTTTTGATTTTCTTACTTCACGCATTTTACCGAAATTTACCCTGCTTTCAGCCTAAAAAGCGGGGCAGGAGCGGGGCACGGATTTTTCCCATAAGTCTATTGATAGCCGAAAAACGTCACTCAATCGCTCAAGTAATATTTCCAAATGGTTACAAGACGTAATAGCGGGGCAAAAACACAGGAGCGGGGTACGAAACGGGGCAAAAAGTGGGGCGCGGATAATGCCTTAACGTGCTTTAATAAAAAAGGATACAGCAATATGGCAAGCGTGAAGCATAAGACAAATTTTCTAGGCGTTCGATACAGAGAGCACCCAAGTCGTAAGCATGGCGTAAAGTTCGATCGTTGTTTTTTTGTTCGCTATAAGCTCAATGGCAAGGACAAGGAAGAGATGGCGGGATGGGCAAGCGAGGGTATGAGTGCGGAAAAGGCTTTCAATTTGCTATCTAGTGTGCGCGAGAACATACGCCAAGGTGAAGGCATACAATCTCTTGCAGCCATGCGTGAGGATAACGAAGCCAAGGTCGCCGAAGCAAAGCGTAAGTCCGTCGCTACCGAAAGAGCAAGCACCACCTTTGCCGAGTTTTGGGAGGATGAATATTTACCACTTGCCACCGCCACCAAAAAACAAAGCACCATGACAAGCGAATGTTTTCTTTATAAAAAGTGGATACAGCCCGCCCTTGGTAAAGTAGCACTGCAGCGCATTACCGCCCCCATGTGTGAGAAGATTGCTCTCTCCATGCAAAAACAAGGAAAGAGTGCCGCATCTGTGCGTTATATGCTTGCTGTCATATCTCAAGTTTGGGGACTTGCCGCTTCTCGTGACCTTGTGCAAGGGGAAAGCCCCACCAAGAAGGTAAAGAAACCTCGTGCAGACAATCGCCGTATGCGTTTCTTATCTCAAGACGAAGCCATAGCCTTGTTGGACGCCTTGCGCTTACGCTCCATAGATGTACACGATGCTGCCTTACTTTCCCTTTTTGCAGGGCTTCGTGCAGGGGAAATATGGGCGCTTACATGGGCAGATGTGGATTTTGTAAATGGCAACCTTTATATCCGTGACCCTAAGAATAAAAACAGCCGTCATGCCTACATGACCGATGAAGTAAAAATCATGCTACAAAATCGCCATCAAGGACAGCACAAAACAGCCTTTGTTTTTCCTGCTCGTGGTGGTGGACAACGCAAATATGTTCCCGACACCTTTGAACGCACGGTGCGTGACCTTGGCTTAAACGGTACAGGCGATCATGACGCAGACGGTACAGCTCTTGAGATAAAAGACGCCCGGCAAAGAGTCGTCTTTCACACTTTGCGCCATACCTTTGCATCATGGCTAGCCCAAGCCGGTACGCCGCTCT
>CAYJHS010000385.1:0-1504 GCA_964369815.1 uncultured Desulfovibrionaceae bacterium | reverse complement strand
GGGGTAAGGTGCAACAAGACTGTTGCACCCGAAAATAAAACTTAGGCATAGCTTTGCTGTGCCGTTAAAAGTTTTTTTTCGTATAGTCAAAACTAGTAGGGAACTTTTTTGAAAAAAAGTTCCCCTCCCCCAGACCCCCACCCCTCAAAAAACTTTCATAGCGATGAAGTTCTATTATTAAAGAGAACTTTTTGCCGCAACTAAGCGCAGAGTAGGGGGTAAGGTGCAACAAGACTGTTGCACCCGAAAATAAAACTTAGGCATAGCTTTTTTGTGCGTAAAAATATTTTTCTTTCGGAGTGTTGTTGCGGCAAAGTGTAACTTATAGCAATAGGGTGTTGTCGCATTGAAAGTTTTTTGAAGGGGGTTTTGGGGGAAACTTTTTGTTCATCACAAAAGTTTCCCCCAAAAAATTCTTAATAATATAAATCTTGTCTTTTCATAAAGCTTGCCATATTGACTTCTTGTAACGGTGGACCTTCGATACTCATATGTGCAAGGAATGCTTCTCGTTTTTCTTGGTTTTCAAATTCAAAGCCCATGAGGGCACGGCCGATCATTTCGCCGCTATTGCCGTAGTTGAAGTAGCAAATATTGCTGAGTTTGGAGACATCTTCCATAAATTCTAGGAGTGCGCCGGGGCGTTCGGGGAATTCGATATGCGCCACTAGTGAGTTTTTCCATAGATTCGCGTCATAGTTGATGATGCGAAAGGCTACGTCTTCTCTGTGGGTGACATTTTCGTAGCTGTAGCCTTTTTCTGCGAGGAGGATTTCCAGAGAGTCGAGCTGCATAGGTGTGCCTTTACAGCCGATGACAGGGTGGGCGTTGTTGTCGTGACTTTTGCCATAGAGAAAGTCTTCAATGTTGAGTTGTAGGCTTTGAATATCGTTAAGTAGTTGTAACATGGCGCCGGAGCGTTCGGGGATGGCTATTTCGTAGCAGCGTTTAAGAGTAGCGCCAATACTGGCACGTCCGGCAATCCAAGCGAGGCGTGTAAAGTCCATGTTGGCACCGGAAACGATGCAGGCGACATTTTTGCCTTTGAGTTCGTCTTGCATTTTGAGGTAGGCCGCCATGCCAAGAGCGCCGGAGGGTTCGGCAATGGTGCGGGCCATTTCCCAGATTTTTTGGATACCGGCGCATACATCGTCATTGGACACGGTGACATAGCTATCAATATATTGGCGACAGATTTCAAAGGTATAGCCGCCCACTCGTTTGACGGCGGTACCGTCACAAAAAACGTCAACTTGTGGGAGGGTAATTAAGTGGCCTGCAGCAACAGAGGTTTGCATGCTGGCTTGTCCTTCGCCTTCTACGCCAATGATGGTGATGTTTGGTACATTGGCTTTTAAAAAAGCGGCTACGCCTGCTGCAAAGCCGCCGCCACCTATCTGTACGAAGACCACGTCAGGCCAGATGGATCCCATGAGTAATTCATCGCCAATGGTGCCTTGCCCTGCCACCACCAGAGGGTGGTCATAGGGGGGGACATAGAGCA
>CAYJHS010000384.1:0-1507 GCA_964369815.1 uncultured Desulfovibrionaceae bacterium | reverse complement strand
CCCCCACCCCCCCCCCACCCCCCCCCCCCCCCCCCCCCCCCCCCCAAAAAAAACGTCAAAGTAGCTTATGCAGGAAAGAAGGGGCGTAGATCGTGCGTTGTTCCTAGGGGGAGGCCGGCGTAATATTTGAGGAGTTCTTTGCGTTCGTGGGGATTTTTTTCAAGGGCGAAGATTTGTTCCATTTTGAAGTGGGTGATGCGTAAAAAGTGGGTCATGGAAATTTTGCCAAAGTTTTCTACTTGTTCGTACACTGTATTTCCCCAGTGAATTATTTCATGTAGACTTATGGGTTTATCGAGCTTTAGGCCGTCGAAGGATGAGCAAGAGAGGATGGTGTGCATGAGGCAGTTATGGGTAGAGTTTGGTAGCTCGAGATATTGCAGGAGTTTTTTTACAGCCATGACGTGATACATATTATTGGTGGGGCGAAATTCGTGTCGATGCACATAAAGTGCTTCTGAAATATTGGCAAATTTCAAAGATGTTTGGAAGAGCAGTTTGAGCCAGAAGGCATAGTCTTCCACGCGCAACATTTTTGTATCGTAAAGAATGTCAGTACCTTGCTCGTATAAATGGGCAAGGCGGTAGCAGGCTGGTGCTTGAAACATAGGGACAGTCCAGACGGATTGTGCCCAAATGGCTTCGTGTCCATTGCTTTTTTTAATGGTGGTATCTACATTGTGTCCGTGCACATTGGTGCCCATGCAGTACATGGCGGTGCTAAGGATGCTAATATCTTTACGTTCTTGCATAAAGGAAATTTGTTTTTCTAGGCGATTTGGTCTGGAAAGGTCGTCGGCGTCCATCCAAAAAAGATAGTCGGTGCCGTGTTCTTTGTGGCTGTCGAGGGCGTAGGCTAAGGCTTTATTGCGGGCAAAGGGGCGGCCTTTATTTTTCTTGAAGTGTAAACACTTTACTCCACGTTTGGCATAGTGCTTAAGGATATCCTTGGTTGCGTCATCGCTGCCATCGTCTATGACTAGGAGCTGAAAGTTGGTGAAGCTTTGTTGCAAGATGGAGTCAAGTGCAGCTGGAAGATACTCGGTGTCATTATATACGGGCATGGCTACAATGGCAGATGGAAGGGCATCTAGAAACATAATTACCTCACAAAGTTAACCTAAGGAAACGCTCATAAAAAAATCCCATTGCGTTTAGGTGTTCATTAGACAATAGGATGACATCGCTATGAAAGTTTTTTGAAGGGGTTTTGGGGTAAACTTTTTTTCAAAAAAGTTTACCCCAAAAGAATTCTAAGAAAATCCCCCAAAAAATCTCTCAAAAAATTATACTTGCCTTTTTCTTCGCACCGTTCTTTCTTCCATAAGGAATTTACCGGTGACGGAGTTTGGGTCGGCGACGATGGCTTCGGGGGTGCCTTCGGCAACGATGCGTCCGCCATTTTCGCCGCCACCGGGGCCTAAGTCTAGCACATGGTCGGCGCTTAAAATGACATCGGTATTGTGTTCAATGACCACCACGGTGGCGCCACGTTCTACCAATTTAT
>CAYJHS010000383.1:0-1514 GCA_964369815.1 uncultured Desulfovibrionaceae bacterium | reverse complement strand
TGAGCGCACAAAATAATATTACCCCTGAGGCGAGGAGCAAATTAATCATAAATCATTTCCTCATTGTTTTTTAAAAATTTTATCATGCACAGATTTTTATTAAGATACAGTATTTTTGAAAACTTATGAAAATGACATTATAAATAATTGTGCAGGACTTTTGACTCCGCACAAATCATTGTACGGAGTCATGAGGGACATTGACCACAACCAATGTGATCGAAAATCAAGAAATTATCTGTTATGAGCCTAAAAAACCCGTCAAAGGCGAAGAAGCAATAGCTTCACCGCTACTGGCTTCGGCACCAAGGCCAGCGCAATACGCTTCTCGCCCGGCTTGCACCGCTTTGGCAAAAGCGGTAGCCATGGCAATGGGATTATCCGCAGAGGCTATAGCTGTATTGACAAGGCAGGCCGCCGCTCCCATCTCCATGGCAGCACAAGCTTCTGAAGGCTTGCCAATGCCAGCGTCCACAATGATAGGCAAAGCAATTTCCTCAATAAGAATGCCAATCATTTCCTTGGTGCGTAGCCCACGGTTAGTACCAATGGGCGCCCCCAGTGGCATGACCGCTGCCGCCCCTGCATCCACTAAGGAACGAGCCACATACAAGTCGGGATTCATATAAGGCAAGACAACAAAGTCTTCTTTAGCTAGAATTGCCGTAGCCTTAGCCGTCTCATAACCGTCAGGTAACAGATATCGGGTGTCGCTGATAACCTCTATCTTAATCCAGTTTCCGCAACCTGCCGCCTTCGCAAGGCGAGCCAAGCGCACAGCTTCTTCAGCAGTACGAGCACCGGAAGTATTGGGTAATAAACGCATATGTTTGGGAATATGCTGCATAACACCCGTATTTTCCGCTTGGCTTTGCCCAGGCATATTCACCCGACGCAAGGCCACAGTAATAACATTGGAAGCAGAAGCCTCACACACAGCAGGAATAAGTCCGTCGGCGCCATACTTACCTGTACCAATAAAAAGCCGGCTGGTGAGCTGTTCGCCTCCTAAAGTCCAATGATGCACGTTCATTAACCGCCTCCCACAAAATGTAAAACTTCTAAAATATCATCAGCTTGCAAAACAACAGTGGCAAAATCTGTGGATGGCACAATGACCGTATTGCGCTCAACAACTACCTTTGCCACGTCTAAATCTTGTTGCAGTAAACATTGCAAAATTGAAGTATTATCCGCAATTTCCATGGATTTACCGTTGAATGTAATGTGCATATGCGTACCTTTAAAAATAAAAAACTGCACCAAGGCACAGCACGGGAAAGCATAAAAGCGGCTTTCCTCCGTCAGTATAAACTGCCTCAGGTTCCAAGGGTCAGGACATTCCTTTCTCAGCCTTACGACTCCCCTAGCCAAGCAGGAGCATAGCGGTATGCGCCATAAAAAGCAAGATTCTTGCTAGAGATAAATTTTTTAATCAATTTTTGGGGGGGGGGGGGGGGGGGGGGGGGGGTGGGTGGGGGGGGGCGGACCCACCACCCAAACCAAAACAAAAA
>CAYJHS010000382.1:0-1556 GCA_964369815.1 uncultured Desulfovibrionaceae bacterium | reverse complement strand
CACGTCTTACCGCCACATTGATTTTTCTTATTATTCGCTATACGGGGGCAAAGCTCGGTGAAGTCCTTAATCTAAATCCAGCAACAGCCATTGATTTTAAGCAACATAGTATCTCTTTCCAAAGCAAAAACGAAATGGAAGCTGGTCGCCATGTCCCAATTTCTGAACAAATTTGCAGAGAGATTGCCGAAGGCATTGATATTCTAAGAGCGCAAAAAGGTGACGCCCCAATTTTTCACTTGGATGCCGGTTTTGTCCGCCGCAAATTTTATGAATGTGCGCAGGCTTGCGGTTTACCAAAAGAACACAGTGGCCCTGAAGCCATACGCCGTGCCAGAGCCATTGAACTTATGCAAAGTGATATTCCTTTACCAGTTGTACAAAGCATGCTTGGTCACGCAACACCTAACCTCACTACAGCACATGTGGCCTTTTCCTCAGAGGAAATGCAAGCCGTAGCAAAACGCTTTGTGCAAAAGGAATTGGGGCAGAAAACAAGTGCGCGAAACTGCTTTGTGGGAAAAATAATATCCATTGCATCAGAAGCCGTACAATCATTAATAACATTGCAAACAGTGGATGACATACACATTAAAGCACTCATCACCAACGATAGTTTGCAAAGGCTTGCTCTTGCCATAAATACAATGGTATGTGCCGAAGTTAAAGCCCCCTTGGTCATGCTTTATGGCGGTGAGCAGATGCCACTTTGTAGTGCGGAAAATATTTTGTCAGGCACACTTACCCATGTGAAAGAAGGAAATCCTATGACAGAATATATCCTGCAACTCTCTGAGAAAACAGAAGCATGTGTCCTTTCTACTACTTTGTTAACAAGCATACCATTAGGTACGCTCCTTTGGGCTGCTTTTAATGCTTCGTCAGTGGTGTTGCGTGTTGACTAACGACATTGAAATATAGAACACATTACGCAAACTATATCCAAGTCCATACAAAGATATACAAACTCTCCCCTTCTCATACAATTTGGAAAGGGAGTTCAATCTTATAAAATTCATAAAATTCTTTATAACAGTTACCCATAAAACAATCATCACAATCTCATAATCTTCAAGCTAATACACAAGGAATTATGCAAAGGCCAAAGCTTGTATACATTTTAGGCAATGCACTTTCACTAAACCAACTATCGCACACATGAAGTACAATTTTATCATTACACGCAATTGCTTGAAAAAAACTCATGGCACTTAAACGTCGGTTATTATGGCCCTACTCACTACTGCATAGGAATGGTATTTTTTATTGTTTCAGCACAAAGCAAAGATAGAAATTTTAACTTCAATGCGACCCTACCGCACCTAACTTCTAAAATTATATTATGATTATAGCTTACTTTACATGCATTAAAAAGTGTGCTAACTGAAAAATTGTTCTTTTTTGAACAAATGGCAAAAACTTTTTATTTATTATCCTACCAGCATCTTAATGGAGACAAAATATGCATTCATTTTCATACATTATCAAAGATGAACAAGGTATCCACGCAAGACCTGCCGGACTTTTTGTAAAAGAATTACAAAAATTTTCTTCAC
>CAYJHS010000381.1:0-1556 GCA_964369815.1 uncultured Desulfovibrionaceae bacterium | reverse complement strand
CCTCCCCCAGACCCCCACCCCTCAAAAAACTTTCAATGCGATGACATTTTATTGTTATAAATACATATTGCCGCAACGAAATATCGAAATGTGGTTATTATTGTTTTAACTCAATATCAAAAACAGGTACTTTATGCGTTTGCCGCAAAGTGCAATTGGTGTCGATGAAATTGACACCGGCATTTTTGCAGTATCCTCATAAGATAGCGAGTAATCAACAGATGTTTTTTGCTAAATTAAGGCGATAGCCACGTAAACATAAAATGTTTATGATTGCCTAATGAGCAAACAAATTTGTAGAAAACGTTTAAATCGAAGTGAAGGGAGTGTATATGCGTTTAGTAAGTTTTTTATATAAGGAAAAGGTACCCATGCCTACATGGGGTATTTGGGAACCAGAAAAAGGTTATGTTTTTGATATTTGTCAAGCTGAACCGAGTTTACCAGCGACCTTGCGACAGGCAGTGACTATGGGTGATGATCTTTTTCCCATTTTACAGCAAGCGGTACAAGAGCATGGAGACAATGAGAAGCTACATATCCCATTAAATACGTGTATTTTGCAGGCGCCATATACCGACCCGCCCCGCAATATTTTATGCACGGGCATTAACTATGTTGAGCACCTACATGAATTGCAACGCCCTATGAGTGTGGAGCAAACGCTACCTACACATCCTTTTGTGTTTACCAAGCCCTGTACGGCCATTGCACACCCTGACGCTACAATTACCAGCCATTCTGCTTTGACCGACAAATACGATTATGAGGTTGAGCTAGCTGTAATTATAGGAAAAGAAGGAGTGAATATTACTGAAGAAAATGCTCTGGAGCATGTCTTTGGCTATTCAATTCTGAACGACCTTTCTGCTCGTGATTTACAAAGGCGTACCAGCCAATGGTACGGCGGTAAATCGCTAGATGCGTCTGCACCCTTTGGGCCATGTATTGTATGTCGTCAATGTATAGACGACCCACAAAATTTGCATCTTGAAAGTCGCATTAATGGTGAAGTTCGTCAAAGTGCCAATACTTCCAACATGATTTTCACTGTGGCAAAACTTATTCATCTTATTTCGCAAGGCTCCACCCTCTTGCCGGGTGACATCATTGCCACGGGCACTCCATCGGGCGTGGGCATGAGCTTTAAACCTGGTAAATTTTTACGGGCCGGCGATGTCATGGAGTTAACCATTGACCACATAGGCACCTTGCGCAACACTATGGGAGCATAGTCTTCCCCTTCAAACTCCATTGCGCCAAAATGTTACTTTAATACCTAGAGTTTTATCGCAGTGAAAGTTTTTTGAAGGGGGTTTGGGGGAAACTTTTGTTCACAAAAGTTTCTTGCTTGCAACGACATACGAAAATTACTCGTTTGACTTCGCAGCAAAGCTGCGCCTACTCCTAATTTTCGGACGCATCAAGGCTTTGATGCATCTCCCCCCTTCAAACTCCATTGCGCCAAAATGTTACTTTAATACCTAGAGTTTTATCGCAGTGAAAGTTTTTTGAAGGGGGTTTGGGGGAAACTTTTGTTCACAAAAGTTTCCCCC
>CAYJHS010000380.1:0-1586 GCA_964369815.1 uncultured Desulfovibrionaceae bacterium | reverse complement strand
TGGCACGCAAGTTTGATAGAGCGAAGGTGCTTGAAGAAATGGAAAAAGGCATGGCTGCCGCAGGTATCGTTATGCTTGTGACTGGTGGCGGCGGCGCCCTTGGCCAAATTATTAAAGACTCTGGCCTTGGTAACTTTATGGCTTCTGAGCTTTCACAAACTGCTATTCCTATTATTCTTTTACCATTGGTTGTATCCACTGCCATGCGCTTTATTCAAGGCTCCGGCACAGTAGCCATGCTCACAGCGGCAAGTATTACAGCCCCTATCATTCTTGCTGCGGGTGCTAACCCTGTGCTTGGTGCATTGGCTTGCTGCGTAGGCTCCACCTTCTTTGGCTACTTTAATGATAGCTACTTCTGGGTTGTCAACAGAACGTTGGGTATTTCTGAAGCAAAAGACCAATTAAAAGTTTGGTCCATAACCTCCACCATTGCATGGCTCACAGGATCCATCATTGTTGTGGGACTAAGCTTCATACTCTAATTTATAGCTATAACATTCATAAAAAGGCAGGATAATTTTCTTATTCTGCCTTTTTATAAACAAAAGTTTAACTATCATTTTTATTAAAATTACTATATTCAACAATATACTTCAAAAAATCCTTTCTACAGAAAGAATATCTTCAATACATTATAACAATTAGTGAGTTGTCATGCGAGTTCCAAAGTCCTTACAAATGCAAGCATACGAACATCTAAAAGCCATGATTCTTAATGGCGAATTAGCTTACGATACTATTTATTCTGAAACAAAAATGGCTCAAAGCCTTGGCATTTCAAGAACTCCCATGCGAGATGCCATGCAATATTTGTTACAAGAAAAATATATAGATATCATTCCAAACAAAGGCTTTTGCTTGCATAAAATGACCATGACTGACTATATTGAAACAACACAACTTCGCAATGCCATTGAGGGATATTGCGCAAAAGAGTTAGCTAAAGACTATAAAAGCTCAAGAGCCATAAAAACATTTGCAAAGTTGCGTAAAAATTTAGCTGAACAATATGATTTAATTTCTGGAGATATTAATACTTTCTTCGAAAAGGATATCTTATTTCATCAAATTTTGGTTGACTACCAAAAAAATACTGAACTATCAAATATTTTTAGCAATTATGCCTATAGAGTTCGCACTTCTGCACTTGCCACTCTACAGCAAGAAGGGCGCACAGAAGAAACCTATAAAGAACATTTACATATTTTAACATACCTAGAGCAAGGCAATGAAGTGGTTGCCTATAACAATACAGTGTACCACTTGAACAAGTCTAAAGATATTTTACAAGACATGAATAAGTCTTAACTTGATTGCAGCATCACTGCCGCATTGAAAGTTTTTTGATGGAGGAGTGGTGAAAAACTTTTGTTCACAAAAGTTTCCTGCTGGCGACATTACACGAAAATACATCGTTTAACGGCAACAGCAAAGCTGTGCCTACTCTTCATTTTCGGCTGCATCAAAATGTTGATGCACCTCCCCCCTTCTTACTGCGTTGCGGCAACACTCTTCATACAAAGACAGAACATTATCGCATTGAAAGTTTTTTGAAGGGGGGCTGGGGGGAAACTTTTGTTCAC
>CAYJHS010000379.1:0-1588 GCA_964369815.1 uncultured Desulfovibrionaceae bacterium | reverse complement strand
CTGAAGGCGAGCGCATTGAAATACAAATCCGCACCGAAGAAATGCACAATCAAGCTGAGCATGGGGTGGCCTCACATTGGCTTTACAAAGAAAATAAAAAGGTTAACCCTAAAGATTTAGAACAGTTTACCTGGCTACGAGAAATATTTGAACGCCAAAGGGATGAGTCAGACTCCAAAGAGTTTATGCATTCTTTGCGCCTTGATCTCTTCAAAGATGAAGTCTTTGTCTACACCCCCAAGGGCGAAGTGAAAGAATTGCCCGAAGGTGCCACGCCGCTGGATTTTGCCTTCCACATTCATACTAAGGTGGGGCATCACTGCAGCGGTACCAAGGTCAACGGCAAGCTTGTACCCCTTGGAACTCCGCTCAAAAATGGTGATATTGTGGAAATTATCACCGACCAAGCACGCCATCCTAATAGAGATTGGCTCAAAATGGTCAAAACTGCCAAGGCCCGAAGCCGTATCCAGCACTATTTACGCACCGAAGAACGCGCCAGAGCCCTACGTCTTGGCAAGGAAATGCTTGAAAAAGAAGGGCGCAAGCTCAGCCTGAACGTGGCCAAAGCTTTGAAAAGTGGGCAACTTGGCCTTGTGGCCTCTGACATGAATTTTGACAGCACCGATGAGCTTTTTGCCTCTGTGGGCTATGGTCACAACACCCCCCGCCGTGTCCTCAATAAGCTTTTTGCCGTCCTGCATCCTGACGCCGTAGGACAACAACAAGAGCATAGTAAGGAAAAAGAAAAGGACAAAAATTCTAAAAACAAAAAGCCCGATGGCGTGAGTATTTCCGGTGTTGATGGCGTGCTCGTTCGTTATGCCAAATGTTGTAATCCCGTGCCTGGCGATGCGATTATCGGCTATATCAGCAGCGGTTTTGGTACCAGCGTCCACCGTAGCGACTGTATCAATGTTGCCAATATGGAACCGGAACGTCTTATTTCAGTACACTGGGATGGTGAAGAAACTAATAATCCTTACCAAGCACGAGTACACATTGTGTCTCGCACAGAAAAAGGCTTGCTCGCAAAAATCACCCATATTTTTGCACAGGACCATGTAAACATTGCAGAATTACGCTCAGAAGACCGAATTGACGGGCGTTCCTACATTGATGCGGTGGTGGAAGTTGTCAACGCAGAACAGCTCTATCAACTCATTGAAGATATTAATAAAATACCTACACTATTGGAACTTACAAGAACATCGGAATAGCACAAAAAACACTATTTTTCGTGGCTATTGCCTTAAGTCAGAAGAAAATACCCGCTGATTTATTCGCTCCCCTATGAGGGCATTGCAAAATGCTGATGTCAATTTCATCGACACCAATTGTATTTTTATACTATACCAATGAAAAGATTAATAAAACACCTGTTTTTGATGCTAAGTTAAGACAATAGCCACATTATCTTTTTCTCAATATTCCCGACACCATGGAAAGAATGGGAAGCTCCAATAAGGGCCCAATGACAAGAGCAAGAGCGATGAGAGGTTCTGCAGGAAAGCTAGCTACAGCAATAGCAAGGGCGAGAGGTGAATTGCGAGCTAACGTAGTAAAGTGCAAAGAAATTGTGTCTTCC
>CAYJHS010000378.1:0-1597 GCA_964369815.1 uncultured Desulfovibrionaceae bacterium | reverse complement strand
TCCATGCCACTAAAAAAAATCGTATCTGACGCAGTAAATTGCCCTTTTTCAACCGCCTACTGCTAAGGCTTCAAATATGCAAAACCTGCTCTCTGTAAATCTACAATTTCTACTATGCCAGCGGGTACTATTTTCACAAAAGAAGGCAACTCTTCTGCCTTAATACCATTTTTGTTCAGAGCATTTTGACAAGCCTTGAACTGCACCCCTTGTTCGGCAAGTTCTTGAATGGTGGCGGCATGTGCTTCACTGTTTGGCAAGTAAAAGGGTACTGCACCGGCATTGGCAAGCACTACTACGCTATACTCCTGCCCAACTAAGGCTTTTTTATAATTAATAATATTTGTTAAGGCCATGGACATACGTGCCGGATCTGCCAAGTCCACATGAACCAGTAAATCATAATGCATTTTCATTCTCCTTTCCTTTCATGTTTTCAGCTTTCAACTGCCCGCAAGCCGCATTAATATCTTGTCCTTTGCTCTTACGAATAATGGCAGTGATATTTTTATCCCATAAAATACGCTCAAAGGCCAGCACCTCATTGTGCGAAGGGGCCCGATACGGTGCAGCTTTCGCCGGATTATACACAATAAGATTGAGCTTGCCCTTTACCTTGGACACCAGCTTCACTAAGGCATGGGCATGCTCTGGACGGTCATTGACCCCGCCTAAAAGTAAGTATTCAAAAGTAATACGCTCTCGAGTTTTAAGCGGATATGAAGCTAAAGCCCGCATTAGGTCATCAAGATGCCAATGGGCGGCCTTGGGCATAATTTGTGCCCGAAGCTCTTGCGTGGGCGCATGCAAAGAAATTGCAAGAAAGGCAAGGCCACTTTCACCAAGCTCTTTTAAGCCCTTTTCAATGCCACAGGTGGACACCGTAATACGTCGGGGTGAAAAATTTAAACCGTGGTCATCATTAAGGCTTTCTAGGGAGTTCATCATATTTTTAAGATTGAGCAAAGGCTCTCCCATCCCCATAAATACGAGATTACGTAGCTTTGGATGATCAGGCCTTGTGTCACCTAAATACTCCCGAGCTACAAGCACCTGCCCCAAAATTTCCCCATGAGTCATATTCCGCTCAAAGCCCATGGTACCCGTACTGCAAAAAGTACAAGCCATGGCGCACCCCACCTGCGACGACAAGCACTGCGTCAAACGCACCGCACCGTCACGAGACGTAGAAGGAATAAGCACCGTCTCAACTTGTGCCCCATCAGCTAGGGTCAGCAAAAATTTTACTGTGCCGTCCTTACTTTTCTCAACCGTAGTCACGCTTGGCCACGTAATATGCGCACACTCGGCAAGGCGTGACCTTGTGACCTTGGACACATTACTCATGCTTTCAAAGTCTCGTGCCATCTTCTGCCACAACCACTGCCAAACCTGCAAAGCACGAAACTTCGGCTCCCCCATCTCAAGCATGAAAGCCTGCAGTTCTGGAAGAGTTAAGGATAAAATATCTATCATTATGTTCTATTATATTTTTTAAGGTTAAAGAGTGCACTGGGGGGAAACTTTTGTGAACAAAAGTTTCCCCCAGACCCCCCTTCAAAAAACTTTCAATGCGATGACATCTTATTGTTAAAAA
>CAYJHS010000377.1:0-1614 GCA_964369815.1 uncultured Desulfovibrionaceae bacterium | reverse complement strand
TGAACACAATAAAAATAATTATAATAAGTATTTATTTATTGAGTTTGTAGTCCTCCCTCTCCGCCATAAGTAACAACAAAATAATCCAAATTTAGCCGCAAAGTCTTGTAGACACAGACTTTGCGGTTTTTCTTTTGTCTATTGTCATCCGATGGAAACTAAAAAAATCCCCTTCCTGTCTGGGTAACTTTCTGGGTATATATGTAGTTGTGAGTTCACACTAAAAAACTTACCCCGCAGACGGCCCAAAAGTGCAATCTACATCGTCAGACTTGTTTTTTGCTACGGTCGAGTACCATAAGAGTACACTTCCTTCACAAAAAACTTCGCCTTCCTCGTATCTTACACTTTTTGACCGCCTGCTTAAAGATAAGGAGGATTATTCTATGTCATTAACAATCAAAGGGATTGAAGCCGCCAAGGTCACTATCGACAAGAAAACAGGTAAGAGTAAGAATGTCCGCCTTGCAGATGGCAACGGTTTATTTTTGGAAGTGACAGCCACCAGTAAACGCTGGAGAGCTCGTTATTTCTTTGAGGGTAAGGAGCAAATGCTTTCCCTTGGCAAGTTTCCTGTGGTGAGCTTGAAGGAAGCACGAGAAAAGAATTTTCTGTTACGTCAACAAATAGCCCAAGGCATCAATCCTGCTGAGGAGCGCAAAAAGGAAAAGGCACACATCAAGGAAGCGGTGCAAGAGGAAAAGCGATTAGCCAAGGGCGAAGCCCACCCCCTGAGCATGGAAGCCGTTGCCCTTGACTGGTTGGAGGACGCTCGCAAAACATGGAAGCCTAGCACCTACATGGGCGAAAGACAACGCACCATCAAGCATATCATTGCCCCTTTTGGCAAAATGCGCTTAGATGAAATCAAAGCCGCCGATGTGCGTACATTGTTTTCACAACTGGAAGCTGAGGGCAAATATGACACCCTGCGCAAAATTGCTGAAATCACCGTGCGTATTTTCAATTTTGGTATAGCGGTAGGCAAGTGTGAAGATAATCCTGCTTATGCCATATGGAAAGGCTTGTCATTTAAGCGTCCCGACCCCAACCGTGGTTTTGCTACTATTACCCACCCCGACAAAGTGGGCAAGCTGCTTGTGGCTCTTGAAACTACCTTACCGCAAAAATGCGGTATTGAAGTGGCAACGGCTTTACGCATCGCTCCCTATGTGTTTTTACGCCCAGGCACACTTACCCAAGGTGAATGGTCTGAAATTGACTGGGAAGCCGCTGAGTGGCGCATTAATGGCACAAAAATGAAGAACCATAAACAGCACATTGTGCCCTTGGCAAAACAGGTGCTAACGCAATTGGAAGCCCTGCATAAATTCACGGGCGAAGGGCAATATGTGTTCCCGCCCCCTAAAATGGGGGGGCAAGGCTGGGCATATCAGCACCAACGCTTTGCTCAAAGCCATTCACGCCGCTGGCTATGGCTCAAGAGAATTTACGGCGCACGGTTTTCGACATATGGCTGTGACTTTACTCAAAGAGCTAGGCTTTAACCATGATGTGATTTATCTGCAAATGTCCCATACGCTAGAAAAGGACTCCGCCAAAGCCAGCCTAAATTTATTTTAGGCGCCAGCGACTTTTGCGTCAAACCTTGCC
>CAYJHS010000376.1:0-1616 GCA_964369815.1 uncultured Desulfovibrionaceae bacterium | reverse complement strand
TAGAAAAATACTGTACCCCCTTCATATAAATTAATAAAAAAACTAATACAGGTGAATGTAAAAGTTAAAATGCATAATAAAAAAGCACGAGAACGTTTAAACGATTCGTTTTGAAAATTAAATAAGAAAGAATCACAGAATGTATTGTTGGTAGAACAAATAAAATCTGAAATATTATGAGGCATTGTGGGGTTATGCAAGTATTGCATTGTTTGTTTTTTTTTCAATTATAGGAGCCGCAATATAAATTAACTTGGTAAAATTATTTTCATAGAAAAGTCTATAGATTTTTTATTTGATAAATATAAAAAAAGTGAAAAAATCACTAAAATCTTGCAGCAAGTTGTAGAATGAAGATGTATTGTGCCTAATACCAAATTTTTCTTAATTCTGCGTTGGTGTAGCCAAAGCGTGTCTTCATGCACATGGTAAAGTAACCAGCCCATTGAAGATTGCTGGAGTTAGCTACACCACCCACAATGGAGGAGGCATCAGTTTTACATGTTTTCACATCATCTCGAGTTTTAGCATCCATAACATACGTGTTGTTTGTTTGGGCACATGCTGCAAGAGAAAGGAAAAGCATAAGGCATAAGCTGAGAAGGTAACGCATAGACATTTCTACTCTTTTTCTTGGGTTGAGTGTAGGTCACTGATGGGTATTTTAGTATTATATCCAGTGATTATTGCAATAGCAACTATGGTATCGTCGCTGTCTGTGACACGAACTTCATAGGTGTTAAGGGTTTTGCCGCAGCGTATTTTTTGCGCTTTTCCAAGAAGGGGGCCAACGCGCCCAGG
Source organism: uncultured Desulfovibrionaceae bacterium (assembly GCA_964369815.1). Lineage (GTDB taxonomy): Bacteria > Desulfobacterota > Desulfovibrionia > Desulfovibrionales > Desulfovibrionaceae > CAYJAD01. The sequence goes on along the minus strand of CAYJHS010000376.1, from coordinate 815 downwards.
CTCTAAGTAGGTTATGGAGGTTTGCACGGTCACATAAAATTGTCCACTGGCATGGGAGGCCGCCGCAAAAGCCATATCCACTAAAGAGTAAATGGCTCCTCCATGAGCATTTTGCATACCGTTGCGGTGCATAGGTGTGAGCGGCATACTGGCCACAGCGTAATCTTCTCCCACTTCAATAATTTCAATATCAAGGCGCGTAGCAAAAGAGTCACTATGATGAAAATATTCGTTAAGTGCGGCAGCATCAATGTGCGTAGTACATTTTATGGGCATTTTTTTTACCGTGTTGTTAGTTGGTTGTTTGCAACATATGTTGTATTTTAAGACTGAGCTCTTGAGCATGCTCTACTTCAAAGTCTTCCAGAGCTTGCTTTAATGCTTTTAAATCCTGCGCAGCCTTGGTGTTTTCAAGGCGTGTGTTTAGGTAGTGCACAGTGTCATTGGCATGTCCCCAGTCTTGTTCCATGTGTTTTATGGCTTGGTCAAGGACGTGACGAGCATGTTCTCGCTCGGCGATATTGAGACAATCTGCAATGTTTTGTTGTCCTTCAGAGCTAGTATTAATGGCGGAAGAACCCAAGTTTTCGTGAATGGCGTCCACTGCACTGGTGAGGCGCAAAACGAGGGTGCGTAAATGTGGGGCAGTCATGCTTGGAGCAAGGACAATGGCTTTTTCCAAGGCTTCTGCAGCAGATGCTAGTGATTCTGCACCAAGATTTGCAGCAATACCGCGTACGGTGTGCGCATGACGAATGGCTGTTTCAATATCATTTTTTTGAATGCACTCACTAATGTCTTTATTAATGTCAGCA
>CAYJHS010000375.1:0-1638 GCA_964369815.1 uncultured Desulfovibrionaceae bacterium | reverse complement strand
TGGTGCCGCGGGACAGAATTGAACTGCCGACACGAGGATTTTCAGTCCTCAACATATATTTTTCATAGCTTTGCATGTATTTTCTTTTTTCTTCAAAAACAATAACTTAATACTTTTTAGATTGCAAGGATTTTCATTTTTTTGTATAAAAATGCCTTCAGAGGTTGGAAATAGGGTTGGAATTTTAAAGCTGCTATATGAGGGGAATCATGGCAAATAATCGCATAAAAACAAATTACCCTGGGGTGTATTATCGGGAAGTTGAAAGAGTAGGAAAACAAGGTACAGAGAAAATGTACTACATTGTTTTTAAAAAAGATGGAAAGACCATTGAGGAAAAAGCAGGGCGTCAATATGCCGACAACATGACCCCTGCTAAGGCCTCTGCCATTCGTTCCGATCGAATCGAAGGTAAACGAGATGCCCCAAAGGATGTGCGCGCTAAACGTCAAGCAGAGAAAGCCTTGCGCCTAAATCGCCCAACATATGCGCTCATATGGGAAAAATATAAAGAAAAAAATGAAGGTAAAAAAAAATCACTTTCTCGTGATGCATATACTTTCAAAAATCATCTTGTGCCATTTTACGCCATAACCCCCTCTGAAATCACAAATGAAGATATTGAAATATTAAGAAAAAATGTAGAGGCAAAAAAGCTTGCTCCAGCTACAGTGAAGCAAGTACTCGTCTTATTAAAGTTGCTTACACGTTTTGCTGTGCGTATTGGTCTTTGCGATGCCTCGATTATTGGGAGACTCATTTTTGATATGCCGGATGTAAAAAATGAAGTGACGGAAATGATGACGGAAGCACAACTTACTGCCTATCTTAAAGCTTTGGATGCGTATCCAGACCAAGTAGCTGCAGCTTTTTTACGTTTAGCGCTCAGTACAGGTATGAGAAAAAATGCTATTATGAACCTTATGTGGGAAGATATAGACTTTGAAAGAAATTTTATCTCATTGCGTGGAGAAATCGCTAAAAATGGTGAAACACATGAAATTCCTATGAGTAGTACAACACGCACTGTATTACTTTCATTAAAGCACAATAATACAAATCGATACGTTTTCCCAGGAAAAGACGGCGGCCCCCGTAAATCTTTCCGCCGAGTAGCTATTAAAGTTCGTCAAGATGCGGGTTTACCAGAAAGCTTTCGTCCTTTGCATGGCCTTCGTCATACATTTGCATCACTACTGGCTTCTAGTGGCAAGGTAGATATGCTGACTTTACAAAAGCTTTTAACACATTCTACGCAAGATATGACGCAGCGTTACGCACATTTAGCGGATAAGGCCATGCACCAAGCAGCCGCAGTTGTGGATGATATTTTTGAAAAAAACAATTTGTAGTGTATGGTGCAACGTGATGTTTTCTATGCAGGTTATAAAATATATACTCCTTACAAAAAGAGGCAGGATTATCCTGCCTCTTCTGCTTGTTGGGTTTTAGTACTTTTTTACAATTTCGTACTGCTGCCTTCGCTTGTGGTAAGGCTACTGCTTTCAGGTAGCTCAAGTGGCTTTTCCTGATTGTTGTGATGTTCCTTTGCATTTTTATCTTCAATAGCCACAGCTACAGCGGCTGTAGCAAATACGCTTGCGATTCCTGCCAGCATGCCGCCAATAAATGTCCATG
>CAYJHS010000374.1:0-1657 GCA_964369815.1 uncultured Desulfovibrionaceae bacterium | reverse complement strand
ATGCGTATTGCCATTGACGTGCAAAAGAAAAATCCTGAAAGGCAAATTATTGGGCCGGATAAAGAAAAGTTTTTTCGCCGTGATACTTATGGTGTCGGCAAATATTTTGACGCGCGTATTTAACAATATTTTATTGAGTTTACTATATAAAGGGAGCAACACATGGCCACATATGAAGCCGTAATTGGCTTAGAAGTTCACGTTCAACTAGCAACACAATCCAAACTTTTTTGTTCATGTTCCACTAAGTTTGGGCAAGATCCCAATGCCAATGTATGTGAGGTTTGCTCCGGCATGCCAGGCTCCTTACCTGTGCTTAATGCTCGTGCGGTAGAGTATGCCGCAAAAGCCGGCCTTGCTACCGGTTGTGAGATAAACTTATCTTCTATTTTTGCCAGAAAAAACTATTTTTACCCTGATTTACCCCTTGGTTATCAAATTTCACAATTTGATAAACCCATTTGCGAGCATGGCACCTTAGAAATTAACTTAGGTGGTCAGGATAGTGAAAAAAAGAAACGTATTGGTATTACTCGTATTCATCTTGAAAATGATGCCGGCAAAAATATACACGACTCTCATGAAAACGCTAGTTTTGTGGACTTGAATCGAGCAGGAACTCCCCTTGTGGAAATTGTTTCTGAACCGGATATGCGCAGCGCCGAAGAGGCGGTGGCTTATCTAAAGGCTTTACATGCCATTGTCACTTGTCTTGGTATTAGTGATGGGAATATGGAAGAGGGGAGCTTTCGCTGCGATGCCAACGTGTCCTTGCATAAACCGGGAACTCCCTTTGGCACACGTGCGGAGCTAAAAAACTTAAACTCCTTTCGTCACGTGCAAAAGGCCATTGAGTATGAAATTGGTCGCCAGCAAGACTTGCTTGACGATGGTGAAGAGGTAGTGCAAGAGACTCGTTTGTACGACAGCGTAAAAAATATTACTAAATCTATGCGTTCCAAGGAAGAAGCTCATGATTATCGCTACTTTCCAGATCCAGACCTTTTGCCCATTACCATTAAAGCAGAGGAACTTACCGTCTGGAAAGAAAGCCTACCGGAGCTGCCCAAAGCTCGTATAGCTCGCTTTTGTGAAAAGCTGGGTCTGCTACAAGCAGATGCTGAAACGCTTTGTAGCGATAAAGCGCTTGCAGATTTTTTTGAGGCAGCACTTGCTGCAGAACCCAAGGTAAAAGTGTCACGCATTACTAACCTTGTACTTGGCGCACTCCTTAGAGAACTTCATGCAACTGAACAAAAAGTGCAGGATATTGCCATGACTCCGGCTGCTCTCGGGGAGCTTGCACGTATTATTGATGAAGGTCTTATTTCTGCTAAAATTGCCAATGACAGCTTTGCAGAGCTTTTGCTGTCTGGGAGTATGCCGGAAGCTTTTGTGAAAGAAAAAGGGCTTGTACAAATTTCCGACAGCTCAGCTCTTGAGGCGGCTATTGATACCGTACTTGCAGAAAACCCTGCGGAAGTAGAAGCCTATCGTGGTGGTAAGACTAAACTCATTTCTTTTTTTGTGGGTCAAATCATGCGTGCCACCAAGGGTAAGGCAAACCCCGCATTGGTGAATGAACTTCTTGCAAAAAAGCTATAAAAAAAATTTTACACTAGACATGAATATTAAGAGACCTTATTTTGTATATAGC
>CAYJHS010000373.1:0-1663 GCA_964369815.1 uncultured Desulfovibrionaceae bacterium | reverse complement strand
CATCCTCCCCCAAAACGCGCTACTCGCTTTCACAACATTGATTTTAATTTCAAATGTAATTTATATACTGACTTTTTGCCCAGCAATGAATATTCCTTACCATATGCAAAGATTAGCTTTTCGCTGGTATAGTATAAAAATACAATTGGCATCGATGAAATTGATGCTCGTATTTTTATGCTATACCAGCAAAAAGCATTATAAAACACTTATCTCGCACACTAAAATTAAAGCAATAGTCACATTTGTAAAATTAAAATCAATGTCGTAACTAAAACTCACACATATATAAAATTACGCTTTACTTCACACAAAAGCCTTTGTATAAGTGAAACTTAGTTTACTTAAATGCAATAATCTTCTTAACACAACACATTACCACACATAATATCTATGCCTAATTATCTATATTATTTTAATAAAAACATTTTCATTTACAGCATTTTGTTTCTTTTTTTCTGTCTGTCGTTACCTACGCATGGCCTTACAGCCTCCAGCACAAAAAAACATAGTCCTGCCAGTAAAAATTTAGATTTTTCATTTTTTCAAAAGGGCAAGGAAGGGCCAGTCTTATTGGTGATAGGTGGCATTCAAGGTGACGAGCCGGGAGGATTTTCTGCCGCAACGCTCATTGCTACCCGATATACCATTAAAAAAGGAAGTCTTTGGGTGGTGCCCAACTTAAACTTTCCTAGTATTATAGAACGTTCTCGCGGTGTTCATGGAGATATGAATCGCAAATTTGCCGACCTTGACAATAACGACCCCCAATACGCCATTGTCTCGCGCATTAAAGAGCTTATTAGCAACCCAAAAGTATGCATGGTGCTCAACTTGCACGACGGTAGTGGTTTTTACCGTAAAACATATATAGATCGCTGGCATGGCCCCAAACGTTGGGGGCAATCGGTTGTTATTGACCAACAAAATATGCCGAATTTTATTATCCCCGAAGACATTGCCAATAGTCAAAACCTTCTTGAAATTGGCGCTATTGCCAAAGAAGTCACGGATAGTGTCAACAAACACTTACTAATCCAAGGTCACATCATGCATGTACACGATACACAAACAGCCAAGGGCGATAAGGAAATGGAAAAAAGCTTGTCTTGGTATGCAGTGCGTCAAGGCAAACCCGCCTTTGGTCTTGAAGCAAGCAAGAACCTTTCCGTGGTCAAGCGCACTTACTATCATCTACATATGATTGAAAGCTTTGCAAAATCCCTTGGCATCGAGCTTGTGCGAGATTTTGACCTGAGCCTTGAAGGTGTACGGAAGGCACTTTACAGCGATTTAAGTGTCAGCTTCATGGACGGGCGCATTACCCTGCCCCTAGAAGACGTGCGTCGTTATATTAATTATCTTCCTATTATCTCTGAAAAAGCTCCTTCCCTTACCTCCAAGCCCATCATGGCTGTTCTACCTAAAAAGCAAAAGCTTTTTGTGCACTATGGTAACAGGGTTTTAACTATCATCAGCCCTGACGCACACGCGCTGGACACAAGCCTAGACGGCATCACCATAAACATTGATAATAATGAACAAAAAGTGCGCTTTGGGCAAATTTTACAGGTAAAAAAAACCTTCCAAGTACTCCCAATGGAAGTTTATCGAGTAAAAGTAATTGGGGAAAATTCTGGTAAGAAAAATGAAAGTTGCATGA
>CAYJHS010000372.1:0-1672 GCA_964369815.1 uncultured Desulfovibrionaceae bacterium | reverse complement strand
GATCCAAGGCGTATTGATATTGTGGATATGGCAGAGAGCTTTTTGCAGATTAAAGTCGGCTCAGATATTGCTCTTTTAAATGCCATGATGCATGTGCTCATTAAAGAAAATCTGTATGATGCTGATTATGTATCAAAGTTCACAGAAGACTTTGAAAAACTCAAAGAAAATGTCAAGGATTGTACACCGGAAAGCGCATCGCCCATTTGTGGTATTGCGCCAGAAATGATTGTACAAACGGCGCGCACTCTTGCGTCTGTTAAACCTGCAAGTCTTGCTTATACGCTTGGTATTACAGAGCATATTTGCGGCGTGCAAAATGTTTTTGCCATTGCTTCTTTACAAATGTTGCTTGGTAACGTGGGTGAAGAACTTGGTGGGGTTAACCCTTTGCGTGGGCAAAACAATGTGCAAGGCGCTTGCGATATGGGAGCATTGCCTAATGACTATCCCGGATATGGAAAACTTTTTGATAGTGCTGCTATTGAGAAATTTGAAAAATTCTGGAATGTTACAGGTTTGCCTACGAAGAGCGGCATAAAAATGCCTGATATGTTGGAAGGTTTGAAGAACAAGACAACTAAGGCCATGTATATTTTTGGTGAAAATATTGCCAATACAGAGCCGGATATTACGCATATTGAGTCTTGCCTTGCAGCGGCGGAATTCTTAGTGGTACAGGACATCTTCCCCAATGAAACCACAAAGTTTGCGCACGTTATCTTACCGGCACAGGCCTGGAGTGAAAATGACGGCACCTTTACAAATAGTGAAAGGCGTGTGCAACGTGTTCGCACAGCCAGCAAAGCTCCTGGCAACTCCAAGCCCAACTGGCTTATATTCAAGGAACTAGCAGCAAAGCTTGGGCATCATTGGGAATCTAATTCTGCGCAAGAACTGTGGGATAATGAAATTTCCATTGTGGCTCCCAACTTACTCGGCATAAAGTATCATCGTATTGAAAACGATGGTTTGCAATGGCCTTGCCCAAGTGTTGATCACCCTGGTACACCGTATATGCATAAGGATGGTGCTTTTGCAAGAGGAAAGGGGCTCTTCACGCCAGTGCAGTGGATTCCACCTGCGGAAGTAGCCGATGCAGAGTTCCCCTTTGTCATGAGCACAGGACGTAGACTGTATCACTACCACACTCGTACACAAACGGGACGTTGTGAAGGGTTAAATACTCTACTTGGACACGAAACTATTGATATATCACCGGAAGATGCAGCTCGCATGCATATTGCCGAAGGTGAAATGGTTCGAGTGTCTTCACGCCGTGGGACTATCTTGGTTAATGCAAAAATTACTAAGCAAGTTCCTCCGGGCTTGGTATGGATGGCCTTCCACTTTAGAGAAAATAATGCTAACTGGCTGACAAACCCTGCTTTTGACCCCATAAGCAAAACGGCAGAATATAAAGCCTGTGCAGTGAAAATTGAAAAAATATCATAGAATAACAATTTGATGGCGAGTTTGCTAAGAGTAAATTCCACTGCCCAAAAGCTTACTATTCATACTGCGGTAAGCTTTTGGGTAGCATGCAAAATATACAACGAAGATGTGGAAAGCGAAGATTGACTCTACTGACAAGCTATGCTATTTAGTCTTGATTGACGGAGGGGTGGCAGAGCTCGGTTTATCGCGGCGGTCTTGAAAACCGTTGAAGGTG
>CAYJHS010000371.1:0-1696 GCA_964369815.1 uncultured Desulfovibrionaceae bacterium | reverse complement strand
TTTTGTTAAATTCCTCAACTTCTTCTTTGTAATCATTATAGTCTAATTCTTCCATCATATTATAATAATTACAAGCGTTTTCATCATCATCAATTAAATCTTGCTCATATTCATTGATTTCACAATATTCTAAATAATCATCTTTATTATAAAGCGCATCAGCTTGATAAATTCCAGTTGTAAAATCTGTTTGTGTGTTAAAATTAAATGTTCCCATTGTTTTATTCTCCCTCTTCTCTTAATTCTTCAATTTTATCATCAATGTCATTAATTCTCGAATTGTTGTCAAATTCATCTTTTATAAATTCAATAAATTCTTCTCTTTGAGCGTTTGTTAATGTTGCAAGCTCATCTCTATAAACATGCTCAACTGCTTCAACTCTGTCATCTTCATCATTAAATAAATCATATAATGCAAGCTCATTTTCTAAAAATTGGGCTTGCTGGATTTGTGCAATTATAGAATCTGGAGTGCCCAATTCTTTGTTTGCTTCTTCAATAGCATAAAAATTATGTTTTGCCCACTCAAATAAATCAGTATATTAAATATCAACGTTTGAGTCTGCCTGCTCGCTTATTGCATCGCAAATATAAGAAGTTGATCCTTTGTAATCTTGTAATAAGTCTTTTAAGTTATAATCAGTCATTTCTCGATTCCTTTTTTGTTGTGTTGATCGTTAACTCTTTACCTCGTTAACATAAGTATAATATAACATATCTTTTAAATGTTGTCAAGTGTTTTATTGTATTTATTTTATAATTATTTAATGCGTGCAGCTTGCAATATAATGCAAATATTTTAGTGTCGGATTGTCAATTTAAAATGTTGTCAATGTTGTTAATGTTGTGAATTGTTGTTAGTTTGGACAGATTTTTGACAAATAACATTTTCAAGTAAAACGTTTTTCTTATAGGGAGGGAATTTTTTAATGATATATTAATACAGTAATTATAATAATTAAGTAATATAATTAAATTATGTTTTATATAATTAATTAATATAACCTAATTAATATCTATATAATTAAAAAATTCTGTAAATATAGAAAAAAAACGTGCCAGTCCAAAACCTTGAAAACTTTTAGACAGAAAAATTGACAACATTTATAATCTCATTACACTAACAACGTTGACAACATTTAAACTTGACAACATTTATAAATGCTCACAATGTTGACAATGTTTATAAATGCTCACAATGTTGACAATGTTGGGAACGTTTTAAGCGTTGGGGGGTAGCTCCCCACGTTGTCGGGTTGTGTTAGTCAAAAACAAATATTTTCACAACAGCTAAAAACTCTTGACAACATTTAAAATACTGATATACTGACGTAGGAGGTGTTCAAATGAAAACATTAATATATATTTACAACTGGTTTAATTACTTCAATCGTTTTGGTTTTAAGAAACCTGTAACAATTAGAAAATTCATAAGAGGTTCTAAAGAACAACTTGAGAAAGATTTATGGTTGGAGTTCACACCTAACTACACTGCTATGGATGAGGATGGTTTTTGGTACATGTATTCTAATAAACCAAATTTTGTTAACGGTTATTGGCAATGTAATGGTGGATATGCAGAACCATTAGGAACTTTTAAATTAGCTCCTATATACAACTATAATAGATTAATAACAATTTAAAGCTACATTAAACATTCACAACATTCACACAAAACTATTGACAACTTAATAAC
>CAYJHS010000370.1:0-1696 GCA_964369815.1 uncultured Desulfovibrionaceae bacterium | reverse complement strand
CTGTTGATGTACATTGCCATAACATTCCTCCTTGAATGTGTGGTGATATGGGCGTTAAACACACTTTCTTCCTTGAAAGTTCCTTCGCCTTCCCCACCATATCGGCAAAATTTGCCTAGTCATTAGGGGGGCAGGAAAAATTTGCCCACTTTTTATTTTTGCGCTATATGCTAGCTTGCGGCGCAGCAACAGAAAAGACTGCATATTTTAAAATTATTCAGGAGCATATATGTCCACACATAAGCAAAGCAATACCCAAAGCAGTTTAAGCATACGTGAAAGTAAAGGGCAAAAAAAAATTGTTATGCTCACCGCCTATGATTATCCATCAGCTTACCTTGCAGCTTCAGCAGGGGTTGATATCGTACTTGTGGGCGACTCGCTAGGTATGGTGGTACTTGGAAATACCGATACCTTGAACGTAGACATGGACATGATGACACATCACTGCAAAGCCGTAAGCCTTGCAGTACACAAAGCAGAAAACAAAGCCCTTGTAGTATGCGATATGCCCTTTATGAGCTATGAAGACGGCGTACAAAGCGCACTACACAATGCAGCGCAGCTTTTTAGACACGGCGGAGCGCGAGCCGTTAAACTTGAGGGCGGTTTTAACATTATGCCTCAGATAAAAGCACTGGTAACAGCAGGTATTCCTGTCATGGGACATATTGGCTTAACACCACAAAGAGTAGCAACCCTTGGTGGCTACAAAGTACAAGGACGCAGCAAAGAACAAGCACAGCTACTTGTAGAAGAAGCAAAAGCCCTAGAAGATGCAGGCTGCTTCTCCTTAGTGCTTGAATGTGTACCTCATGCTGTGGCAGAGACGATTACACAGGTTGTGAGCATTCCTACCATTGGTATTGGAGCCGGTGCAGCTTGCGACGGACAAGTGCTTGTCTTTCATGATATGCTGGGATATAACACCAACCGCACACCACGCTTTGTGAAGCAATATGCGCAGTTAAATACGAAGATTAGCGCCGCCATAGAGCAATATGCCGCCGAGGTGCGGGCAGGAATTTTTCCGCAAAAGGAACATACTTTTTTTGAGTAAGGGGGGTTATTTTTCTGGGGGGAGGGACCTTTTTGAAAAAAGGTCTCCTCCCCCCAGACCTCCCACCCCCAAAAACTTTTTATTGCGATAACAATTCATTAATATAAGTAAATTCTGCCGCAATGAAATTTGCAAATACTAAAGTATCTCCCTTCTACATTGCATTGCGGCAAAAGGTGTATTTAATAATAGGGTGTCATCGCAATGAAAGTTTTTTGAAAAGGGGTCTGGGGGGAAACTTTTGTTCACAAAAGTTTCCGGTTTATTAATGATATGCGAAAATTCATCGCTTAACAGCGACAGCAAAGCTGCGCCTACGCTTAATTTTCGTCCACCCCCCTTCTTCATTGCATTGCGGCAAAAAGTGTATTTAATAATAAAGTGTCATCGCAATGAAAGTTTTTTGAAGGGGGGTCTGGGGGGAAACTTTTGTTCACAAAAGTTTCCGGTTTATTAATGATATGCGAAAATTCATCGCTTAACAGCGACAGCAAAGCTGCGCCTACGCTTAATTTTCGTCCACCCCCCTTCTTCATTGCATTGCGGCAAAAAGTGTATTTAATAATAAAGTGTCATCGCAATGAAAGTTTTTTGAAGGGGGGTCTGGGGGGAAACTTTTGTTCACAAAAGTTTCCG
>CAYJHS010000369.1:0-1719 GCA_964369815.1 uncultured Desulfovibrionaceae bacterium | reverse complement strand
CCCATTTTTTCTGCAGTATTTCGCGATGTGGCGAGTTTTTCTTTGAGTTCATATTCGCCAAGATGCCGATATTTTTCAGCGTATTCATGAGATTTTTCAACATTTTCTTGTAGAGTATCGTATCCTTCCTTAGCAAGTTTTGCGCCTGCCTTAGCCACTTTGCCTGCTATATCCCAAAAACCCATAATAGCCTCCTATATGTTAAAGTTACTGCAAAAAATGCGTATGAAATCATCAAAAGTTTGCATATCTTGAATATGGTAAAGAGTGAATTCTGGATAACCGTCAACGGAAGTCACGTTGGTATAACAATGGTCGCTGGCATACAAAAATAGCTTGCCGGCATGGTCGTAGAGAAAAACATTCCCATTGGCTTCATACGCAAACATTGTTAAATCTTGTAATTGAACGGTGGGTGCAAACGGTATATCCATTGGATTTTCTTTACACTTGCCTGCAAGGTCTTCTACGAGAAGTTGCATGTTTTTTTCGGGCACTTCACATAAGAAGGCATCACTAATGTTTTGCATGTATTCGTTAGAAAAGTTAAATAAATCACGCACTGTGCCGATATTTTCGATTACTTCCCTATGGCTTTGTAAAAAGCTTTTGGGAACATCCCTTACCTCCACACTTAAAAAACCTACTTTTCCGCATTTAAAAAAACGTAACTCTTCTGTTTTATAAATAAATTTTGTTACATGAAAGGTATGAACTTTACCGGCTAAAATACAAGAAAGAGGGCGAGTTTCAAGCACAGAGCATTCGGCATACATTTTGCCAACCTTGCTAACATATTGTTTAAATATACTATTCATAATTATCCTAGAGTGTGAAGAAAAGGACAACTCCCCCAAGCATCATGGGCAAGCCCACAATGGGGGCACTTGTGAGCAGCGCAAAGCCAATTATAGCCACCACAAGCCCTATGGTTTTTGCCCTAAACAATATTGCTGACAAAACAATTGCGACAATAAAAACAATAATTAAAGCCATATTGCACTCAAAACCCTAAGGATGCGTGAAGCTCCCGAGCAAGTGCTTCTCCAGAATATTGCAAGGAAAGTGCATTGAGCTTGTCTTTTTTGCGTGAATTGCACGAACGACAAAGCACCTGCAAATTTGTAATGGCGTTGGTTCCATAACACTTTTGCGGTACAATGTGGTCAATGGTCACTTCGCCGCGCATTTCACGATCAAGGGTCGCACCGCATCCCCTGCAAGTATGATATTGTTCTGGGTGACGGCTGAAATAAATGTCACGATAGCTATTGCCTACCGTTTTATTAGTACCTTTTTGTACGGTGCTAAAAAAATCACCAAATAATCCCATACACACCTCCAGCGTTTATGCTTCACATACAAACTGCGAAAACATGTACACAATGAAGATAACAATATTATACTATAAGTCAATATAACAAGAATTAAAGTCATATTGTGGCAAGCCCTATACTCACGTAAAATATGAATAAAAAAGTGAGTAAGCCATGTCAGAAAAAACGATTACCGCCATTGTAGGTGAAAATATTGCTACGCAAAGAAAGCGGCTTGGGATCAGTCAGAAGGATTTGGCTGCGCGCCTAGAAATTACTGTGGATGCCATGGTACGTATGGAAAAGGGGCGTATGGCGCCCAAAATGAGTCGATTGCAGGATATTGCCGACAATTTACAATGCTCAGTGTCCTTCCTGTTCACAAAAGAAGCAGACATGCCTG
>CAYJHS010000368.1:0-1727 GCA_964369815.1 uncultured Desulfovibrionaceae bacterium | reverse complement strand
TTTTGTGAACAAAAGTTTCCCCCCAGACCCCCCTTCAAAAAACTTTCAATGCGGCGATATGTTATTGTTTAATATACATATCGCCGCATTGAAGTATCTATTTTTCCATAATATTCTTCAAATCATAAATTCTATCAATGCCAATTGTATTTTTCAAATATATTATGATGTGAGCTCATCTTGATAAAGATGAGCAATGGGCGCGTTTTGAAAGGGGAGGGGAAAACTTTTTGGCGCTAGCAAAAGTTTTCCCCTCCCCTGCAAAAAGAGTTAATTATTATTTTTAGAACTTAAAGGTACTGCGACAAATAGTACGCCATCTTTGCGTTTAATTTGTAGCATGACTGCGCCACGTGAAGTTACCTTTTTAATGATTTTTGCCAATTCCTTAGCATCATTTACTGGGGTCATATTGGCACTTAAGATAATGTCGCCCACGCGCACGCCTGCTTCATCAGCAGGTTTATTTCTTTGTACTTTGGCAACATAAAGGCCTTGGCCTTTTTCTACTTCGGCAGCCTTTGCTTCTTCTTCTGTAAGGTTACGTACAGAAATTCCAAGGCTGGCTGTTTCTTCTTGTTTTTTGTTCTCGCCACGAGCACCGGTTAGTTGCTCAACATTACGTTCGCCAAGAGTAATGACAAAGTCCTGTTTTTTACCATTACGCAGCACAGTAACTGTGGTTTTATTGCCTGGTCTTTGGTTAGCAATGGCACGCAAGAGGGCGCTTGGATCTTCAATATGCTTGCCATCTACAGCAACGATAACGTCACCGTCTTTTAAGCCAGCTTTATCGGCGGGTTCGCCCTTCATAACATCACTGATAAGGGCGCCGTCAGTGTCTTTGAGGCCCAAGGCTTTTGCAGCATCTTCAGAAAGGGGCTGCATGGAAATACCAAGCCAACCACGGCTTACTTTTTTACCTTCTTTAAGTTGCTGGGTAATATTATTGGCCATGGAGCTTGGAATAGCAAAGCCAATACCTTGTCCGCTGGCAATGATAGCAGTATTAATACCCACAACTTCACCGGACATATTTAATAATGGGCCACCGCTATTGCCGGGATTAATGGAGGCATCCGTTTGCAAATAGTTATCAAAGGGGCCAGAATTAATATTACGTCCTTTGGCAGACAAAATTCCGGCAGTGACCGTGTGCCCAAGCCCAAAGGGGTTACCAATAGCCAGTACCCATTCACCCACACGAGCTTTTTCAGAGTCAGCAAAGGCGAGGAAAGGGAGTTTTTCCTTAACATCAACCTTTAGCAAGGCTATATCCGTTTCTTCGTCAGAACCCACAAGTTTTGCAGGAATAGAGTCAGACTTACCAGTGGCACCTTGTAAATTAATATTGATAACATCGGCACCGCCCACCACATGGTAGTTGGTCACAATGTAGCCGTCGGCAGAGATAATAAAGCCTGTGCCAAGGCTGCGACGTTTACGCTGCCTTGGTTGTTGTTGAAATGGCTGAAATTGCTCAAAGAATTTTTCAAAGCCTGGGGGCATATTACGCATAAAATTATCTAAGCCCTGTTGTCTATTGGGGCTGGCATTTTTTTCTGTGCTTATATTAACCACCGAAGGGCCGACTTTTTCAGCCAAATCAGCAAAGTTTGGTAAGCTTGACGCCTCTACAACACTGACACTAATAAGCATGGTGAAAAGTAAAAAAGCTGTCATTACAGTACGTTTAATCATGTTTTCTCCTTGTTGGAACATCCACA
>CAYJHS010000367.1:0-1739 GCA_964369815.1 uncultured Desulfovibrionaceae bacterium | reverse complement strand
GGCGTTATTGCATGTGTACGTGAAGCATTGGCAGCTGGCGAATCCCTGACCTTCACCGGTTTTGGAACTTTCAAAGTTGTAGAACGTGCTGCTCGTAAGGGGCGCAATCCTCGCACTGGCGACGAAATCCAAATTCCTGCCAGCAAAGTTGCAAAATTCACTCCCGGAAAACAACTGAAAGATTCTTTGAAATAATTTCAAGCTTTCTAAGAGTTAAATAATAAAGCCTGTTTGAAGCAAATATTCTTGCTCCAAACAGGCTTTATTATTGAAAACACTGATTATCAGAGTGCTTTATCTATGATTAGTGGTCAAAGAGTACTCCACGAATACGCAATGGCAATTATTTCATGCCATTGATGTATTTTGCAAGCGCGGTTTTGTCTGCAGCGCTCATCTTCATGAAAATATCCTTCATACGTTTTTTCCCACCGCTGGTGAAATTACCATCTGCGTAATAGGCAAACTTACTTAAAAGATGCTTTTCATCTTTACCGGCAAGCTTATCCTTATGACACCCCACGCAATAGGTGTTGTAAGAGGTTTTTCCATCGGCACCAGCGGCAAATACTGCAAAAGACGCCGAAAGTAATAAGGCTGAACTTAACATTAAACCCAAGAGACAGTAAGAAACTTTTTTCATAATACCTCCATGTTAAACGGTTATCATAAACTCAAGCACTCAAAAACTCTAGCCTTGCTACATGCACTTGTCAATACTTTCAGCATGAATGGCAAAAGTGACACCTCACGCATGTTTCATTAATATATGTAGCAAGTTAAATTAAAATCTAAAGATGAACCGAAGCCTTTTATGTACAGTCTTTTTGAGAATGTTTCTTGACAAGAGAAGCGTATACGTCTAAACTGTTCGACATCAAACCAATATTTTCTATAGCATGTGAGGTCACTATGACTGTTCCCACTAGCGTTATAAAATCTATCTATAGGCTGCGCACCAGTATAGACAATTGCCTTGTGCGCAAAATTGAGCAATATGGTGCCAAAGGGCTTATGGTTTCCCATGGGAATATTTTGGCCCAACTATACAAAAGTGACAAACGTCCCATGTCACACATTGCAAACAATATTGGAAAATGCAAAAGCACCCTTACGGTACTTGTGGACAAACTGGAAAAAACCGGATTCATTACAAGAAAAGCTAGTAAAGAAGATGTCCGCATAAAAAACCTCTGTCTTACTGACAAAGGAAAAGCCTTTGAAAAGTGCTTTTGGCACATCTCTGAAGAAATTAATACAGCCTTGTGGCGAGGCTTTAGCCCACAAGAGCAGGCGCAGTTTCTTTCCTATCTTGAAAGAATGCACGCCAATATACACAAAGACTCTTCAAATTCAAAGTAATTGTGCTATATATTATAAAAAAGTAAATCATCATGTACAAAATAGAAAAAAAGCGCCTTACCAAAATGGAAATTATGCGGAAAAATCTTTTCCCCATACTTTTTTCTTTTGCGTGTTTTGTTCTTTTTCTTCTTTTTTTAAGTTATGTGATTCAGTCCTACAATTGGCAATTTGCCAAAACCCTGCCTTATGTTTTCAGCTATAACGTACATGGTCTTGTCCTTGGTGTTTTGACCGAGTCCTTAGCGGTAACCTGCCAACTTGTAGTAGTCAGCCTTTTCCTTGCATTGCGTATCGGACAACTATTAGCTATTATGAACCTATCCGCATCACCCGTAGCGCATTTAATCGCTAAAACCTTCATCCGTATTGTTCGT
>CAYJHS010000366.1:0-1767 GCA_964369815.1 uncultured Desulfovibrionaceae bacterium | reverse complement strand
GGTGAGTTAAAGCTATTTCTTGTTGAAGTCTTGGATAGACTTGCGACATGAAGTCAGCTTTAGGGATAGCAAGGCAACAACGCCATACTTTCTTAGGGTTACCCTGAGCGTCTAATTCTGGTTGTTTTGAAACCATGTTAGTTTTTGTGTAAGCTGTTGCAGGGTTACCTTGTACTACTCTTGCTTTTGGTAATGTTAAATTTTCTATCATTTCTATTTTTCCTTTGTTCTAAAATATTTTTCTGCTTGTTTATTTTCGTCAACACTAGCAAGCTTAAAACCATTGTCAGGCCTGTAAGTGAAAGACTTTAAGGTTTGCTCATCTAAACCTAAGTTCTCAGCTTTTGTTATTGATACAATTTGTTTAGCTGTAACATCTATCCCTGTTAATAATTTAATAGTTTCAGGTGTTACATCTTGTTTCCACTTTCTGTTACCAATAGCTCTTTGCATTACATATCCTTTAAGTGGTTTACCCGCTTTAAGTCTGTGCAAGGCCAAGTCTTCATAAGCTTTCAAACTCTCATTGATAAGCTCCTTAGCTCTTTTTAAGTTGTTGAGTAACCAAGTAAGGTTAACATCACTAACTTCGCTATCAAACGTCTGATTAGACATATCAATAGAATTCATCGCAGATATTTGTGCAGCAGGGCAATTCGTTAACGCTTTGCAACGATAACAATGTTGACCGCAGTTGACAGTATCTGCAGGGTTGTTGAGAGTGTTAAACAAGGTTTGCTTGATACTGTCAAACTCGTCTCTTGTTATAGTCCACTCTCTAACATTTTCACCGCTTGGGTGAAAACCTCTAGGTTGGTAAATTCTGAAAACTATTTTCTTAATCTGATTATAATAACCATCGGTGTTATCAGGTTTATAACTTCCAGCATACCAAATTAATGTCCAGTTGTTATCAGGTTCTACAATTTTATGACCATATTTAAAATCATAAACATGTAATGTATCACCATCAAGTTTAATGTAATCAGCACGACTTTTAACCGTAAACTTTTCCGATTCGTAAGTTCTTGCATATTCTACTACACCACCGTCCATAATATCGTTAACATATTGTGAGCAATGTTCAATCATTTCTTCAGTTATAAACATACCTGTTGGAGCTTTAATACCTAACAGCTCCTCAGCTGTTTTACCTGCTTTCCTTTGTTCACAATACCAGTGAGTTGTATCACCTTCAAGTTTTGAAGTGTTGTCAGGTTGGAAGGGTTCTACGGTTTGCAACGACTTAAAACCGTTGCAAGCCATAAACCTATTAAGTTCTGAAGCGTTGATGTTTAACATTAGCTTAATCCAATTAAACCTGATAAAGCTATCAATGCGTTAGTGTCTTCTTTAACATCAATAATGTTAACATAGCTAGTACCACATTTAGCATTTACTTCAGCTATCAAACGTTGCAATTTGTTAGCTTTATATTTACCGCTCATTAAACCTTGCTGTAATTCAGTCATACAGCTCGTAAATCTCGTAGCGTTATCAACTGCTACAGGCTCTACAACTGGTTCAAATGCGATAGGTTCTACAACAGCTGGGATTGGTTCAACTGGTTCAACAGCTTGAGCGAACGCTGCTTCAGGTGTTAAAATCATAGGAGCTACAACAGGTTCAGCAGCTAAAGCTCCTTGAGTTATAGGGTCTTCAGCAACAGGTATAACAGGTAACTCGTCAACACCACCTAATGTACCTGTAGGTTCAACAGCTTCAACTGGTTCAGCTTTCCTGCGAGTTCTTTTAGGTTTAGCTGGT
>CAYJHS010000365.1:0-1787 GCA_964369815.1 uncultured Desulfovibrionaceae bacterium | reverse complement strand
TTAGATAAATATTTGATTGCTGGGCAAAAGATAATTGCAAAAATCAGCTTTGTGATGTGGCTTTTAGAAGTGTCACTCACTACCTTTTTGAAGAAAAATTTGACATGCCCGTGCTACACTTTAGTAGTCCGTACACCCCAAAAAATCGTTACCTTGCTATAGTGACAATTTTTGTTCTATTTCATGATCAATGTTCACAGTGAAACTTTGCAGCACTTTATCAATACGCACTGTTCCAAGTGCTGCCCCTCGCATGGGCTTCACATGGCGAACCTCTGCACATAAAATTTGTGCCGTGGGATTGTCCCTTTGCCAGCTTTTTACAGCGGCAAGGCAAGCCGCTTCTTGCAAGGTTTGCAGCGGAATCTCTTGACCGGTAAAATGACGACGAATGATGCAGTGAGATCCGGGGCCACCCTCAACGTGCATCCAAATATCCTTAGCCGTCGCCATACGCAGGGCAGCGCGATTGCCTTTAGCATCCTTGCCCCGCAAAATAATAAAGCCCTGAGAGCTTTTGAAGGCTTGAACCCCTTTAGTTAAACCTGTCATGGTGCTTTTGTCAATAATGGGTGTTTTACTTGTTTTTTTAGTTAAATGCTGTGCGCCAGCTTCAACAGCTGAGCTGAGAGTATTTAATGTAAGGATATTGTCTTCCAACTCTTGGCGGCGTTTTTGTAAATATTCAAGCCCTCTACGTCCACGTCCAGCCTTGTGGAAAAATGCTTGCATATTTTCCCGAACGGTCAATTTAGCGTCTAACATAATAGTGGGATGTTCAGCATCTTCAGTGGAAATACTTTTTAACTTGGCCTCTGCAGGATATTTCCATAACTCATTTTGTAAAAGTAAACCCATCTCTTGTGCCTTTTGCATAAGGAGCAATCGTTCCTCGTCCACGGCTAATTTTTCAAGCAAACGCTGCAAGCGTTGCAACTCTCGTTGATGAGGCAAAGCCGCCTTGTGGCGAAGCTTTTCTTCACCAACACCCAACACAAGAGCATCCCCCACATAACTTGTGGCAAGCAGTGGGTCATCAAAGACTTTCTCCTGTATATGTGCATGGATACCTAGAGGTAAGGGCCAAGCGCTGATTTGTGGAAGGCTCAACTCTTCTTCTTTTTCATAAACATAAAGCTCACCACCACCCATCTGTAAATCTACAAGCAGAGCAGAGCTATCCAAAGGGTCAAGAGTTGTCACAAGACGGCGCAGAGCAGGGCTAAGCACCGGCCATGAACGCCAATTATCACAGGCATCGGCAAGATGCAGAGCGTCAGGCCAGCTCACCTCTTCCTCTGCAAAACGCAAGTCCGGCGTTTTGCCAAGATAAAGCTCAATACCTTCTCGTAAGTTAAGCACTAACCATGTCTCTTGAGGAGAAATGAGGGGTGAAGCTGTATTTGTATGAAATAACAATAAAATTCTACGACCAATCCAGTCAGCTGTACAAGAAAGCACGCGCCGACCTGCGCAGTACTTGCGCCAACGCATTACCAAAGCCGAAGGAGCCGCGTCAGCTACAGGGCGCTCCTTAGCAAGATAACAAAAAGCGTCGCGACGCCCTACCTTTAGGACAAGGTGCTGTTTTCGCTGCTGAGCATAAAACGTTAGTACAAAAACATTTTCTAGAGGAGATTGAATCTTCTCTAAACGCCCGCCCATAAGCAAAGGACACAGTGCATCGCTAAAGCGCCTAAATACATGTACATCCATTTTTTACCTCATTGTGTATTTTTTATTTGGGGGGAGGTAACTTTTTTAAAAAAGTTCCCTCCCCCCAAACC
>CAYJHS010000364.1:0-1800 GCA_964369815.1 uncultured Desulfovibrionaceae bacterium | reverse complement strand
CTGTCGCCGTTTAACGAATAATTTTCGTACTATCGCATAAGCAGGAAACTTTTGTAAACAAAAGTTTCCCCCCAGACCCCCCTTCAAAAAACTTTAAATGCGATGAAATTTTATTGTTTAAATATACATTTTGCCGCAACAAAGCTTAGGGGGGAGTTGCATCAATACATTGATGCAACCGAAAATTAAGAGTAGACGCAGCTTTGCTGTGTCGTCACACGATTAATTTTCGTATATCGTCGTAAGCCGGAAACTTTTGTGAACAAAAGTTTCCCCTCCCAGAAAAATCTTTAACCAATATTTAATATTTTCTTAAATTATTCTCTGTCCGCCAATCCAGTGAGCCACTACACGGCCTTGGAGTTTTTGCCCCTTAAAGGGAGTGTTGCAACTTTTGGAGTGGATGGTCGTCTCATTTACTTCCCATTCCTGTGCAGGGTCAAAAAGGAAAAAGTCCGCAGGATCATCAGGGGCAAACATATTCACCGGCAGGGAAAAAATCTGCCTTGGGCGTGTTGCCCACAAGCGTTGCAAGTCAGCTTCATTGATGACTCCCTCCTGCACCAGCTTCCACGTGAGTGACAAGGCTAAGTCAAGCCCTGTAAAGCCATTGGGGGCTTCGTCCAAGGGACAATCTTTTTCATGGGCGGCGTGAGGGGCGTGGTCAGTAATAAGGATATCAATAGTGCCGTCTTTAATGGCGGCGCGCAAGGCTTCTATATCCTTTGGCAGACGCAAGGGCGGGTTAACCTTGGCGTACGTGCCATAATTTTCTAGCGCTGTATCATCCAAAAGCAAATAATGTGGGCAGGTTTCCGCCGTTACCTTGACGCCACGTGCCTTGGCATAGCGTACTAAATCCACCACAGACTTGCAAGAAACATGGGCAATATGCACAGGAATATCCAAATATTCCGCCAATAAAATATCCCGAGCAGCATGCATAGCCTCGCCCACGTCAGGCTGCCCTTTAACGCCAATACGTCCACTGGTGACACCTTCATTCATGTGGGCGCCCTTAGCAAGAGAAGCATCTTCGCAGTGGTCAATGACAATAAGATCAAGGTCGGCGGCATATTCCATAACACGGCGCATCAGCTCCGTATTTTCCATGGAATGTCCATCATTGGAGATGGCAACACAACCGGCTTCCTTAAGTTCTGCCAGCGGCGCCATTTCCTTACCCAGCAAGCCTACCGTAGCCGCACCCACAGGATACACAAAAGGCCCCTTGGGAAACGCTTTCCTCGCTTGTTCCAAAATGAAGGTAGTAACGGCGGCAGAATCATTAACTGGCTTAGTGTTAGCCATACACATGACCGCTCCAAAACCACCATGCACAGCAGCCTTTAAGCCAGAAGCCACGTCTTCCTTGTATTCATAGCCAGGTTCACGCAAGTGCACATGCGCATCCATAAAGGAAGGAAATAACACTAACCCTTTGGCATCAAAAACTTCTGCTTCATCGGGAATGGGCTTGCCATAGGGCATCATTGTACGCACTTGACCATCCTGCACATGCACATTGACAGCAGCGCCTAAATATCGAACATTTTTTATACAAAGCAATTGTGACATATGTGTTCCTTCTTATTTTTATGAGATTTTTTCTGGGGAAATTTTTTTGAAAAAAATTTTCCCCAAGACCCCCTTCAAAAAACTTTCAATGCGACAACACGCTATTGTTAAATATACATCTTGCCGCAACAAAATCCTCTTATTTCCCATGCGGCTACAATGTTCATTCAAAGCCGAAACTACTGCCGCAATAAAAAGTTTTTGAGGGAGGGGGGTGTGGGG
>CAYJHS010000363.1:0-1819 GCA_964369815.1 uncultured Desulfovibrionaceae bacterium | reverse complement strand
CTTTGGGCATATCGTTTGTGACGAACAGAATATGCCCTTTTTTATGGCCTGTGAATAAGCCTATTTTTCTTTCTGCCCCTTTCTTTGAGGGAGAGCCTTCAATGTGGGTTATCAGGGACTACAAATGCTCTTGTTGAGATGCTTCAGGAAGCTCTAAAATTTCCTTTTCAGCTTCACAAGCTTTCGTTGAATTTTTATCCTCAATAGCCACAGCTACAGCGGCTGTAGCAAATACGCTAGCGATTCCTGCCAGCATGCCGCCAATAAATGTCCATGTGTTTTTCATTCTAACTCCTTTTAATGTTAATACAAGAAAGGCAGGTTATCCCTGCCTCTTTTGTGCGTTTGTTTTTGATTTAGAGGTGGTTCCAATAAAATGTGAACACACTCTAATCTTCCATAACGTCCTTGATAGCCTGTGCCACGGCGATGACTACAGGTATCCATGGTAAAATGTTCATAATGTCTCCTTATTGTTGGGTTAAGAGTGCGTATTGCAGTAGGCCAAACATGGCCTGCGGCAATTGCTTCATGTTTTCAAGGGTGATGCTTTTACGTTCTGGCAAGATGTTTTGGATTTTGCAAGGTGGGATGCCGATGCCATAGATTTCTATACCTATTTTCTCTACGTAGTGGATGGCGTGTAAAGCAGATTCAGGATGATCCGGTTCACCATCGGTGATTAGTAGTATCATTTTGCGAGGTTCCGGTTGTTGCAAAATCTTTTGATATACCCACCATAAGCTTTCTGTCAGCGGTGTGCATCCCCAAGACTTCAGTGCAAATTGCGTATTTACCTTTTGCCCATGTTGAAGCAAAGGAAACACACCTGCGCTTTTACCTGTGGTGATGTGCGCCGGGAAGGTAGTCACAGCCACATTGATACCCTTGGTGTTACCTAGCGCAGAGGTTAAGGCAAAGCATGTTTGTGCCGCCATGTCTATGTTGCTACTCATGGAGCTGGAAGTATCAAGCAGAATATGCACGGCTGTGTTAGTAGCTTCTCTTTGCGTATGCTTGAGGAATACTCTACTATCTTGTACACTTAAACAATGTAGGCGATTGCCATTGATGCGCCCATGAGTTGCCGGCAAGTAACGCTTCGAATCTTGTGCTTGAAGCAAATCTTGCAAGCGTGCCTTGAGGCTTGTGGATATGCGCAAAGCCTTTTGCATGGCAAAATCCTCAAGATTTGTGACTGTTTTCTTGCCAATAATTGCCACTTGTAGCTTTTGTTCAGCCTTAGTGGCTTTTTGTTTTTCGATGAATTTCTTCGATGCTTCTCCTATGTTTTTGGGAAGTTGTTTATCATCAGCCAGAAGCAAGTCTTGTAAGATTGGAATGGCTTCTTTAGCTGTATCATGATTGTCATTGTTAGATGTTCCAGTTTGTTGTTGTGAAGGCTTTACATTTTTCTCTACTCGTTTGATATACTTCTCAATGCACATCACAATGCGCCTTGCATGTTCTATGGCTTCAGCAGTGCTTTCACAGTGTTTTTGTACCTCCAATAGCAAAGCCCCCAACTCCGTCAGGAGCTGAGGGCATGCCTTCCTTATAATTTTTTCCAGTGCCACAACTTGCGGTCGAAGCTTCTCTAAATCCCAGCTTCGCACCAAAAGCAGAAGCCATTCTGCTATAGCCTTGTCTAGTGGCTTGCTAGTGCGTGTACTCTTGGTGTAAAAGACATGCTCAATGAGCCATGCCAGATTTACCTTGCAACCATGAAAATGATGTGACATTTTCTGCTCAATGCGCCAGTCTTCAATGCAGTTCCAAACATATGTTTCAAAAGGTGTGAGCTGCTCTGCTCGTAGTA
>CAYJHS010000362.1:0-1828 GCA_964369815.1 uncultured Desulfovibrionaceae bacterium | reverse complement strand
AAAAATTCCGCCACAGCTTCATTGGCGGCAATCATAAATTCTTCAATGAGTTGATGGGCAAAATGCTGCTCTTTGCGGCCAATGTTAACAATACGCCCGCTTTCGTCAAAGTAATATTCCGGCTCTGGCCGGTTAAAATCCAGCGAGCCACGCTGTACTCTTTTTTGGGCGAGAATACGCGCAAGTGCTTCTGCGTCAGTGAGCATAGATAATAGTTTTTCGCCATTTTCTTGCACTATAAAGGCCGCTCGTACTTCGGCATTAGCATCCAGCACAAGTTCTTTAACTGCTGTGTAAGTCAGACGTGCTTTTGAGCATATCACCGCAGGATAAAAAAGGCTTTTATGCAAAGCTCCATCGCTAGCAAAGTGCATTTCTGCCACCATGACAAGGCGGTCTTCTAAGGGATTGAGAGAGCAGAGGCCATTGGAAAGCTTAGTGGGGAACATGGGCTCTACCGAGCGGGGGAAATACCATGAGTTTCCGCGTAATTTTGCTTCCTTATCTAAAGCTGATTGCAAAGGCACATAATGGGTTACATCGGCAATGGCCACTTGTAGCTTCCAAAAATTGTTATTGGCATTTTTCACATGCTCCACAAAAATAGCATCGTCAAAATCTTTAGCGGTCTCTCCGTCAATAGTCACAAAGGGTAAGGAACGTAAATCTTCTCTATGCGCATAATCTTCAGGACGAGGGCTTGCGGGGAGGAGTTCTGCTTCAGCTAGGGCTGCCTCAGGGAAGGTGCTGGGAGCTTGATGATTAATTTTTACGAGCTCCTCTTGCACAGCAGTGTCGTCTTCACGCCCATGAGTGGAAAGAACTTCAGCTTCCCAAAGGTTTGTGCTTATTTGTTCGGTGGGGCGCGCCAAGATGAGGCAATCGGGAGATATTTCACCTAAGATTTCAGCGGCAATATGCTTTGTGTCCAGCCGTAATGAAATGGGAAACCGTATGTCACAAGGTGTTGCCAATATGTAACGAGTATCGTGCAAAAGAGCATTACGTCTTTGTGAGGAGCCCTTTATGCGAGGGGGGCGGGATTTGTGCCCATGCTTTTTGTCACGCATGGCAACACCGCCCACACGCACCATAAGTTCGGTGGCTTTGCGCTCTACCACACCCACAATGCGCCCTTCCGGAGTGCTTCCCTTTTTACCACGACCGGGCAATAAAGCTACTTGTACAAGGTCTCCATGCCAAGCTTCACCAGCCTGCGTTGGATGCACAAAAATAGATAAAGCCGCATCAGGTTTATTTTTAGATGCGCTGCCATGTTTTGATTTGGGCAAGGGCTTGCCCCCTTCCGGACGCGCCATATCTACAAAACCTACGCCGGAACGCTGTACGCTGTAACGTCCCACATAAATAAGTATTTGGTGCGAACTCACATATTGACCTCCGTGCAGGCGCAAAACTTTCCCCCTAGCAACGAGCTCGTCCAGTAGGATTTCTACATCTTCTTTTTGGCGGCGTTTTAGCCCCATGATGCGAAGAATTTGATCAATGCGTTGCGGCTTTTGCCCTTGCTTAAGTAAATCCCAGAGGGTTTCGGCACTTAAAAAGGTAGCAGCATTTTTACTGCTTAGTCTTTTTTCTTTTTTTTCTTTTTTTCCAGCCCCATGATCTTTCTGTACTTTTTGCATTTTTCTTTTTTGCATGTGTTTTTACCGCATACACAAGTGTTTTTTTCGCCCATGGCGTCATACCTTATGTTTTTTTGTTATAGTTATGGGGGGTTATGGGGGGGGGGGCGGGGGTGGTCCGAAAGAGCGCCCAACCCCCCCCCCCCAAAAAAAAAAAAAACACAGCAGGAGGTGGTTGTATT
>CAYJHS010000361.1:0-1835 GCA_964369815.1 uncultured Desulfovibrionaceae bacterium | reverse complement strand
ATGTGGGGATTACAAAAGAAAAATGTGGTATTTGCCGTAGGTAAATCCATTGTAAATAGGGCGTCCCAGATTAATATTGGGGAAATTATGCTTTCTTACGGTGGTGGTGGACATATGAATGCTGGTACGTGCCAAATTCCCATTGAAGATGCTGAAAAAGTGCACTTAGAACTGCGAGAAAAATTACAAGATAAATAGTAGTTACGATAACTGACTTGTATGCCCTCTGTTATGCTGCATAATGGAGGGTTTTTTATGATATAAAAATAGAACCTTTTTTATAAGCTCGACATAATTTTTCTAAATCTACCCCAAGCTTTGCTGCAAGCAATATATATTGATTAAAAAGTGTTACCTTTAAAAAGCCATGCTCTTGCCAGCGCCTTCCTGACGTGTATAGCGGCTTAGGAACATAGCTAAGTCCTGAACAATTATAACGTTGTTTAGCAAAGGCTTTTGCAGCTTGTACCAAAAAAATATCTTCTAAAATAGGCACACTACTGTACCTCCCAAGGGCTTCAAAATCTACTTTGCGTAGAAAAAAACCTTGATCCCCATAAGGTTGCTGGTATTTTTCTGCTCGAATATTGGTTCCCCATTCTAGGAGTTTTTTGCCAAAAAATTTTTCTTCAATGGCAAAACGAAAATATCCTAAGATGTTTTTTTCTTGATGCAATATGTTACGTACATCCACATCATAATTTTCTGGAAGGAGTGAGTCTGCATGTAAGAAGAGGACAATATCACCGGTGGCCACTTCACTGGCAAAATTCATTTGTGAGGCTCTATTTCTGTGTGCTGGTGGGCATAAACATACTTTAGCGCCGTGCTTTTGGGCTTCCTCCACTGTTTTGTCTTGGCTACCACCGTCAGCGACAATAATTTCAATTCTAAAGCCTTTTTTTGCAGTTATTATGGCTTTAGCAACATTTTTTTCTTCGTTGTAGGTAGGGATGATGACAGAAATTTTTGCGGGAATATCTGCAAAATAGTCTACATCATTCAGTACAGGCAAAAGCGCATAGTCGGGAGCTTTATCAATGCTTTGAGCAAAGACTTTTTCACTTCCCCATGCAATATCTTGGAACATTGCTTCATGTAATACTTTAAGTCCAATCATGTAGTAGCCGCCATCATTACTTGGCCCCAAAACACAAGAAGCCGTATCCAATAAGGACACGGCTTTTTTAAGATTACAACTTCTATTATTTGGGCAGTCACTCCCCATAAGCAGCACCTTTTCGGCTACTTTTAACGTAGCAGCAAAGGCAGCAGACATACGCTGACCAAGGTCGCCCTCGCTTTGCTTAAAGTAAGTATACTCTGGCCCAAGCCAGGACTGCATTTCTTTTTCACTCGCACCTGTATAATAAATATACACCCTATATCCGGCATTGGAGGCTTGTTGTAGGGCATATTCTGTCATTTTTTTATGAAGTAAAGTCGTTCGTTCAGCGCCAAGGCTTGGGATAAGGCGTGTTTTTACTTCACCAACACGAGGATAACGTGTGAATAAAATGCAAATGACTTTCTCTTTTGACATAATTATTTCAGCGGTTTATTGAGCCACCAACGTAGAAGTTTTGCTACAAATGGCGTTAATGTGCTTTTTTTGTATAAACCAGCGACACGTTTGATAGCGCTAGCTTGTGTAGGGTAAGGATGGATAACATTACTCAAGGCAGATAGCCCCATACCACCCACCATGGCGGTGGTTATTTCACTAATCATTTCACCCGCGTGAGCAGAAACAATAGTAGCACCCAAAATTTTATCGCTCCCCTTTTTCACCATAATTTTTACAAAGCCTTTGCTTTCCTCATCGGCTACGGCAC
>CAYJHS010000360.1:0-1856 GCA_964369815.1 uncultured Desulfovibrionaceae bacterium | reverse complement strand
ACTATACCAATGAAAAGCTAAACTTTGTATACCGCAAAGAGTATTCATTACAAAGTAAAGTGAGCTACCAATAAGGATGTTGCAAAATGCAATTGGTGTCGATGAAATTGACACCAGCATTTTTGCAATATCCTCATTGGTAGCGAGTAATCAAGCGAATAATCAGCAGTAGTTCTTTGCTACGTTAAGGCAATAGCCATATTTTTATATTATCAACCTTCCACATAAAGCGCATTCACTTTGACGAGTTCTTAACATCCTTAGTCAAAAAACTGCACAAATACCCCAATAAAACAGCGGCAAACATCATAATAAATGCCATTTGAAAAGCCTCAGCACTTAAAGGAGCCTCATAAATATTTTGTGTAAATATGAAAATATAAGGCAGGCCAATGGGAGCGACAAAGCCAAACATATTCACTACAGAAGCGGCAATACCGCTATATTGTGGTGCATTAACTGCTTGCACACACGACCAGCACACCACAACAGCGCAACTGAAAAAGCCCATAGCAAAGAGCAACATGGCAATGAACCACAAGGGAAGAGAACTACTAAAAAAGCTTAAAGTCCCCCAACAGAGTATGTAAATAAAACCGCTGATAAGCATAGGTTTTTTTCTGTTTTGGAGCTTATCAGCAAAATATCCAATGACCACATAGCCAATGGCAGAACCAAAGACACAAAGAGTCAGATAAAAAGAAGCTTCAAGGACAGAAAGATTATACACATTTGTCAACCATGATGTGCCACTATAACCTACCATAACCACATAGGCGCCATAAAAAGTTGAATACAAAATAATAGGGGGCCAAGTGGCAGGATTATACAAGATACTTTTAAGAGCTTTGGAGAGCACAATATCCGTGGATTTTTGCTCTTGGTTGGATATGCTTTTTGACCTTCCGTGTGGACTATCCTTTACAAAAAGAATTATCAAAAGCAGATTAATAAAGCTGGCACAACCCACACTGAACATACTTTCCCGCCAGCCAATGCTTTGAATAAGCCATGCCAGAGGGCTTTGCGCAGCAACACCACCTAACATACCTAAAAAGCAAGATAATCCCGTCATCGTACCGATAATACGTGAGGGCATCCACGCTAGTTGAAATTTTAATATGCATACAAAAACTGTGGCAATGCCAAACCCCATAAAGCTACGCCCTATATAGAGCATCAAGGGGTTCACCGCCAAGGCAAAACACAAAGTACCAACACTAGATAAGGTAGTGCCAATGATAGCAGTAATTTTAATCCCTAAAGTATCACTTAAAAAACCCGTGGGTATTTGCATGATAAGGTAGCCATAAAAGCACATGCTGCCAATATAGGTGACGGTGGCGGCGTCAATATTAAATTCCGCCATAAGATGAGGTTGTAAAACAGCGGTGGTAAGGGCATGAAAATAGTTAAATAAATTCCCATAAACCAAAATACCCCACATGAACACTATTCTTGCAAAGCTATAATGATGCTCAACGGTCATGCGCTAAACCACCTATTATTACAATATAAAAAGCGTTGCCAAGCCCAAAAAGATGAAAAATCCGGCGCCATCGGTAATGGTAGTTAAGAAAATACTTGAGGCATGGGCCGGATCACGCCCAAGAGCTCGGAAAATAAGAGGAATAGAGCCACCTGCCATAGCACCAAGTATCATATCAAAAAGCAAAGCCCCGCCCATTACAAGGCCAAGGGTGGGATTAGCCGTAAAAGCCCATACCACCAAGAAGGCTAAGGTCGCCATGATGCTCCCCGTGGTAAAACCTATTTTGCCTTCCCGTAGCACTGCCAGCCAAGAACGTTTGGCGTCAAAGCGCTCTGTAGCAAGCTGACGAATAATAACAGCAAGA
>CAYJHS010000359.1:0-1923 GCA_964369815.1 uncultured Desulfovibrionaceae bacterium | reverse complement strand
ATTAACCTTAGGCACGGCAAAAGTCCCATGGTGGCGGGCTAAATGGCGTAAATGCTCCATAATGGCAGCAATATCAATGTTGTTGGGACATCGCTGGGAACAGGTGGAACAAGATAGGCACATGCCGAGAGATTTAGACTGTAAAACACGGTCTAAATTGCCCAATTGCAAATGGCGCAAAACTTGATGTGGCTGTAAATCATACACAAAGGATGCTGGACATCCCGCTGTACAATTGCCACATTGGTAGCATGTTGCCACCTTTTGTCCACAGGCCTCTTCTAGTTTGGCAATTTCTTCACGAAAGTCCAAGTCTTGAAGTTTTGTTAGTTTTTGCATGTAGTTTACCTCATGAGTGCGTTTGCACTGCAAAAATTACAAAGTCGCTGAGTTTTATTGTTAATAAATCGTTATATTGTGCATGCTTGCTGAGGGGCACCCATCGTATAGACGGGGCCTTATGTTTTTGCATGCTAAAAAATTCACAAATAACAGGTGTTTTGCACCTATGTATACAAAATTCACTGTATTTTACTCGTTTTGGCAATGTTATGCACCATAAAAATAAACACTTCATGCATATTGTCAAAAGATGTTACAAAATTTTTATGAAAAATTAATAAACGACAGGTACCTTAAACATGGAAAAGAGCAAATGGCAAGATATTTTATTCACAAAAAAAATTATCAAATAAAACACAATTTTGAATCAGACATTTTTTATGTGTCTATTGTTAGTGTAAATAAACTCTTATGAGAGTTTCCGGTTTATGAAAAAAACTTTGTTCTTTACATTGTATATTCTACAATAATCGTGTTCTGCTCATGCCACGTAATTGTATTTGTAAAGATATGTACTGATGCCCACGCCGAGCGTAACTGCTGCCCATGACCCCAAAAATATCCTTGGCAATCCTTAGGCACGGTGAGGCTGTGCACTTGCATCCCATCATTTATATAGGCGTGAATGTGCTGAAACAAAGCATGCGCCTGTACCATATTACCAAGTGCAACATGGCGTGGCCCAGCCAAGATATGTGTCTCAAGCTTTGTCTCTGGTGCAAGCCCCATGCGAATGACCGGAACCTTTGCCAAATGCGCCATAAGCCACGCCTCACTCAAGGTTTGAACACAACTTTCTAAATCCCAAGGCTGATATAGCCCCTTTTCCCAAAGCCCAGCAAGCTCAGTCCCAGCAATGACCTGACAAGGGTAAAAACGCAAAAAATCTGCGCCAAGTTCAAGAGCTACACGCACATCCTGCAAAAAAACTTCCGAACTCACCCCAGGCATACCAGGCATAAGCTGTACCCCAAGGGAAAAACCAGCGCTCTTAACTGCAACACAGGCCTTTTGGATAGTATTAAATGTATAATGTCGCTTTGCTTGGGAAAGAGCAGAATCATCAAAGCTTTGTACCCCAAGCTCAATAGTATGAAAACCAGCCTCAAGCATAGTCTGTAAACGAGGAGCATATGCACCCACAATGGTGTCAGGACGAGTAGAACAACGAGAACCAACGCAGTACTCATTGCTTTTAGCCGTCTGAGCAAAATGTGTGCAAAGGGCAAAATCCGACTCAGGCAAAGCCGTAAAGGTGCCTCCATAAAATGCAAGCTCTATGGGTGACGCTCCCTTTTTTACACGTTCCTTAAGGCTTTGTTGCGCATGGAGCAAACAAACTTTAAGCGGGCTTTCTAGGGATGAACTCTTTGCGGTGCCACTTTGTAAATCCTGCGCACAAAAAATACAACGCTGGGGACAGCCCGCAAAAGGAATAAAAAGCGGAAGTATTTTATTCGCGTGGATTTTTTTATGTGCCCATGGTATTTGTATATATTGCAAGTTGTTGTCCTATGGATTTTGTTTTTTTTCTGGGGGAGGGAAACTTTTGTGAACAAAAGTTTCCCTCCCCCAGACCCC
>CAYJHS010000358.1:0-1935 GCA_964369815.1 uncultured Desulfovibrionaceae bacterium | reverse complement strand
GCTACCACCGGGCTACCACAAAGACACACACATGCAAAGGCTTAACACAGCTTTTGATGGCATCCTTAGTAAATAAAAATGATACTCTTTTTTCTCTGAAAAAAAGTGCCTAAAGCGTCTGATGCCCAACTGTAGCACCGATAAGATTCCCATATCCACTTATATTCAAAGGCAAATTCTGTGTGCAGTCCATACAGAAGCTACCGTTACACCAGTTTTTGAACCTTCCAATGATATTGAAAAAAACACCAAAAAAGCAAGCATATTGGCGTCAGAAAACAGAGAAGCTTAAAGCTGATGATGAAGAAAACCAAATGGGCGCCGAACACTCCGTATACACATGCAATTTCGACAAAACCTTTATTATTGAGTATATCAACAAATAAAATTTCTTATTCATAACGGCGATGTAAATGAAACGCACATTCTTTCCTTAGAAAGATTTTATAAATCTCCTAGATTCGCATTTTCTACAAAAAAGTAGATTTTGTTTTCTCTGGAAAAATACAATTTTAGGCAAAAAAAAGGCTACATTGCACGTTAAATACAACACAATAACATTTTTTTTGATTGCGCGTTCAATCACCCTCCCCTCTCCCCACTCACATCTTCCTCACGCCTTTATTTTTTCTACTAAAATGTATTTTTTTAATATACTGAAATATAAATAAAAATATGAAAAAAAATGCTAAGCAGTCACTAAGTTCACCAAAACTAACCCTAGTTAAGTTTTTTTTAGACAAATATGTAGGAAAAAAACACTATCGCCACATCAATACCCTCAAACCATACGATAATACACTTATATAACAAACAAAAATAAAGTTGGCATCCTTTATGCTTATATGAAAACACCTAAACATTTAAGGAGATTTTTTATGAGTTCAGAATGCACCGTAGCATGCTCAAGTTCTATAGCAAGTTTTAAGCACGTATATGCAAAAGACACCTTCAACCTTCAAGTTATGCGTCATCGTTTGCCTGCAGATATCTATAAGCAAATGGAAGGTATTATCCAACGTGGTCAGCGTCTCCCCGTAGACATTGCCAATGTTGTGGCAAACTCTATGAAAGACTGGGCAATTGAACATGGTGCAACTCACTTTACTCACTGGTTCCAGCCCATGACAGGTACCACCGCAGAAAAACATGACACCTTCTATACCCCCGACGAAAATGGTATGGTCATGACCAAGTTTTCTGGAAAAACCCTTATTTGTGGCGAGCCTGACGCTTCCTCCTTCCCATCTGGTGGTATTCGCTCTACCTTTGAGGCTCGCGGCTATACCGCATGGGACCCCACTGTTCCTGCCTTCTTAATTGACGGTAAACAAGGTAAAACTTTACATATTCCGTCTGTATTTTACTCTTACACAGGGGAAGCTCTCGACAGAAAAATCCCACTTTTACGCTCCATTGAAGCACTATCTCAAAGCACCGTAAGAATTTTGCATCTTTTTGGCAATAAACACATTACGCACGCCCGTCCTGTGGTAGGTGCTGAGCAAGAATATTTTCTCGTGGATGCTAAGCTTGCGGCAAAACGTCCTGACCTGCTCATGACAGGGCGCACGCTCATGGGCGCTCCCAGTCCCAAAGGGCAAGAGATGGAAGACCAATACTTTGGCGCCACGCCCAAGCGGGTTATGGACTTTATGCAGGACTTAGAAATCCGCCTCTTCCGCCTTGGCATTCCTATTCACACCCGTCACAATGAAGTGGCTCCTGGGCAGTTTGAATTGGCTCCCATGTACGAGGAAGCTAACATTGCCACCGACCACAACATGCTAACCATGAACATGCTGCGTGCCACCGCCGAAGAGCATGGTTTTGTGTGCCTTTTGCATGAAAAGCCTTTTGCCGGTGTTAATGGTAGTGGCAAGCACAATAACTGGTCAATCACTGACTCTGATGGGCACAACCTACTTGACCCAG
>CAYJHS010000357.1:0-1963 GCA_964369815.1 uncultured Desulfovibrionaceae bacterium | reverse complement strand
CCCCCAAACCCCCTCCCCTTTCAAAACGCGCCTATTGTCCATTCCCTTCGGGAATGGACTAAGCAACATATATAACTATTTTTTTTCCTCAAAATTTAATTGCAGCAAGGAGTATGTTTAAGCAATAAGGCGTCATCGCTATGAAAGTTTTTTGAAAGGGGGCTGGGGGGGAAACTTTTGTTCACCACAAAAGTTTTCCCCCCAGAAATCTCAGCTAAAAAATTATATATAATAAACGCTAAGCTAAATAACCAAAGAAATAATCAGCGGCAAAGTCAGCATAGAAAGCAAGGTTCCTATGAACACGGCATTGGCGCATTGGTCAGCCAGAGCATTGTGTTTTACGGCTATAATATGGCAAATGACAGCCGTTGGCATGGCAGACAAAATGGTCATGGTCGCAAGGGAAGCACCTGTGGCCCCCATGCTGGAACTGAGTACATAGGTCACAAAGGGTGTTAAAAAAAGCTTACCGGCAAGCATCACCCCTTGTGCTTTCCACTCAATGCGTACACCGCCAGACCAATTGCTCAGCTGCTCCTTAAGGGAAATACCCATACAAAAAAGAGCACACGGTGCAGCAGTGGCACCAAGCATTTTACCTATTTCCAGCAATGGTTGTGGAAAGGGAATGCCTCCAAGTCCTACAATTAAGCCAAGACTTGCCCCCATGAGCGAAGGATTCGTCGAAATATTTTTCCAAAATTTCTTGACATAGGCAATAGATGAAACTTCCTTAGTATCAAACATGGAAAGTATTACGTCGCTAAGCACAAGGGATACTGTGGGCACAAGCACTGTTAAGCCAGCCACAGCAGTAACCATGCTATCACTAGGATAGAGCAAAAAAACAATGCTCAGCCCCATGAAAGCCACGTTAGGAAAGCAGGCAACTAAACCGGCGGCAACACTGTCTTTCCACGAATATTTCATACAGCGAAAAATCAGCGCAATACAAAGTTGCGTAAGTAAAAGACCAAGCACACAGCCAAGCACAGGTAAGAGTGCCACTTGCGCTTCACTGCTTGTAGCCATGACATAAAAGAGGAGCATGGGCAAACTAAACCAGTACACAAATTGATTCAAACTCTGGGCAGTATTATTCGGTAAAAGTTGCTTTTTGTGCGACCACGCCCCTAGAAGCATGATACCAAACACAGGAATAAGCGTTAAGATAATAGGGCCAAGTGTTTGCATAAAGTTTCCTTATATAAACAAGACTATGGCGCAGTACACCATGCTCAAAGCAAGAATAGTATTGGTAATGCGTGCGTATTTTGTAAATAGTATTTTTAAGGAAGCGCCCCCAAAAGACCACACCACTGTAAAGAAAAAGCCCGTGAAAGCAAGCAAAAGCGCGAATAGAAAGAGTTTGAAATACTGCCCATGATAATACGGCAAGATATAGGTCTCGATGGAAATAATACAGTAAATATAAAATTTTATATTTACAAACTGCAATAAAGCACCGGAGGTGAAGGAGCTGGATGACTGCTTTGCCTGCAAATCTGTTGGTGAAGTATAAATCCCCCATGCCAAGTAAAGCATGTAAGCCGCTCCCACAAAAAGCATGGGCTTTTCAATGATGGGCAAAAGCTCTTGCAAAACACTGCCTAGAGCCGTACAGGCAAGAACAATAACAGTCATTCCAACCCAAATACCCAAATTGAAAGGAAATGTCCCCTTTACCCCAAGCCTGCCTGCATGGGACATGGACATAATATTATTGGGGCCGGGAGTTGCAGAAGTAACTACAATGTAAGTAAAAAAAGCAATAGGGTCAAACATGTTTTCTCCAAGACTCTTAAAATACGGGGAAAAACATATCCCTAATGTGTAATTTTTTCAAGCGATATTGGTGTGAATATAAATGATAATATACGAAATTTGAATAACGTAAGCCCATTAGGCGCGTTTTGAAAGGAGAGGGGTGGGGTTTGGGGAGGGGAGAGCCCGCTTTAAA
>CAYJHS010000356.1:0-1975 GCA_964369815.1 uncultured Desulfovibrionaceae bacterium | reverse complement strand
GGATTGTTATGTAGTTTTTGTTCTATTTGGCTCGACGTGTGCGCAATAATATTCAAATGATTCCTGACGGTTTACAGAATTTTTTTGAAACAGTCATAGGAACCATTGACGATTTTGTCTGTGCTAATATTGGCGAAAAAGATGGGAAGAAATTTGTGCCTCTCTTGGCGGTTATCTTTATCTTTATCATTACGCTCAACCTCATGGGTCTGCTTCCCGGCTTTGACGCACCCACTGCCAACCTTAACACCACTGTTTCTCTAGCCATTGTTGTCTTTGTTTATTACAACTATATCGGCATGAAAAGATGGGGACTGCACTATGTAAACCATTTTACAGGTCCATCTAAAGCCCTTATTCCGCTTATGTTTCCCATTGAAGTAGTTTCGCACGTCTCGCGCTTGCTTTCGCTTTCTTTGCGTCTATTTGGTAACATTCGTGGTGAAGAAATTGTTATTATCTTGGCCTTTGTCATGGCGCCCATATTGGGTTCATTGCCTATTTATGCCTTGTTCCTTATCGGCAAGAGCATGCAAGCCTTTGTATTCTTTATGTTGACTATGTTCTACATTAAGGCATCCTTAGAGCACGCACACTAGAATTGTTTGAATTTGTGGGGAATGGTCTTCGGACCCAAACATATAAATACTTTTAAGGAGTTTACACATGCGTAAATTATTAATGATTGCTTTGACAACTGTGGCCTTTGTTGGCATGGCTTCCCTTGCTTTTGCTGCCGGCGATCCGCTTTCCATCAGCTTCACCTCCTTGGCTTCCGTACTTGGTATTGGTATTGCTGCTTGTGGTTGTGGTATCGGCATGGGTCTTGGCTTAAAAGGTGCTTGTGAAGGCGTAGCCCGCAACCCTGACGCTAGCGGCAAAATCACTGGTACCATGATTTTGGCCTTCGCATTTATCGAATCTTTGGCCATTTACGCCTTAGTTGTTAGCTTCATCTTGCTCTTTGCTAACCCCTTCATCAGCTAGTTACAAAGACACCTTATGATATCAAAGCCCTAACTTAGGTTGGGGCTTTTTTTATAAAAACTATTACCGCGATAAAACCTACATATCCTATGTAGGAATTTTATTTTTATCCATTTTTTTGTACAATTATTGTGTTGCATTATAACATTTAGCCCTTTTTATAGGCCACAAAATAATTGCGCAAGAAAAAACTCTAGCGTAAAGAAAAAGTATGTCCATAACACATTTAGTTTTAGATTGTGACGGTGTCATTTTAGAAAGTATAGACATTAAAATTGAAGCTATGCGTCGTATTGCTGCGCCTTACGGGCAAGAGGCTGCTGATCGTTTAGCTCTCTACCATGCCATGCATGAAGGGGTGAGCCGCTATATTAAATTTGCTTGGTTTTTTGAAGAAATACTTGGCAAAAAAGCTACTCAGGATGACCTCGAAGCTTGGAATGAACGCTTTATAGAGATTGCCCATGACGCCCTAAAAACCAGTGCCCTCGTGCCCGGCATTGAAGACGTGCTCAATACTTGGTATGGAGTAATGCCCATCTATGTATGTTCTGGCGCGCCCCAAGCGGATTTACCACATATCTTAGAAGCCCGTGGCATTGCACACTATTTTACAAAAATTTATGGCTCCCCACCGGCAAAGACCGAGTTACTTGCCCACATAGTTCAAGAGGCCAAAGCTGACCCAGCTGACGTACTCATGGTGGGAGACGCCCCTCTTGATTTATATGCTGCTGAAGCGGTAGGCACACAGTTTTATGGACGTGGCACATACTTTGCCACTGGAAAATATCCTTATGGCGAAGACTTGCGTGGCCTCAACACTTGGATACAAGAACATAAATAAATATCACTCTCTCCACTCCTATAAAACAAACTATATGCGCGTTTTGAAGGGGGAAAGGGGACGTGGGGGAAAGGGGGGAACATTTTTACGCGAGCAAAAATTTGCCCCGTTACCCCCCAAGAAAAAAAAGATAAAAACAAT
>CAYJHS010000355.1:0-1992 GCA_964369815.1 uncultured Desulfovibrionaceae bacterium | reverse complement strand
TGGCAGAGTTTTTTGCCCAAAATGACACTCGTTATGAAGCCAATGTGGAAGCCTTGCAACGTGCCATACCAGCGGACATTGAAGCCGTGGACATTGGTATTAAATTTGGTTCTTCGTGGGTGCCGGGCAAGGTGTTTTCTGACTTTATTGAGGAGTGTATTCACAAAGGCCGTGGCGACCAACAAATCAACTACATTCAAGCCCTTGGTAAATGGGATGCCAAAGTGCGTATTTGGGATCATGCCCTTAACACTTCCGTGTGGGGCATTCCCGAATATCCAGCCAATAAAATTGCTGAATCACTCTTAAAGAATACGCCTATACGAGTGCTCAAAGAAAGTGGCCAGATTGATGACAATGGCAAGGCTATTATGGTGGTTGACCAAGAGCTTACCGCCGCTGCCATGCAGAAAGCCGATGAAATGAAGCAAGCCTTTGTGGATTGGGTCTGGACTGATGACGAAAGGCGCACCGACCTTGCACGGCTTTACAATGACCGTTTTAACACGCACGTCCCACCGCATTATGACGGTTCGCTCTTGGAACTGTCATCAGCAAGCGAAGAAGTAAAACTGCGCCCCCACCAAAAAGACGTAGTCTGGCGTGGCATTCAAGAAGGTACTGCCCTTTTTGACCATGTGGTAGGAGCTGGCAAGACTATGGCTTGCATAGCTACCATTATGGAGAGTAAGCGCATGGGCTTTTCTAATAAGCCTATGGTGGTAGTGCCAAATCACCTTTTGCACCAATGGCGTGATGAATTTTATAAGCTTTATCCCGATGCCAATGTCCTCATTGCTGATAAGGATGACTTTACCAAGCAAAACCGTGAAAGGCTTTTTAGCCGCATTGCTACTGGTGAATGGGATGCCGTGATTGTTGCGCATAGCTCTTTTGCCAAGATTGATATGCCTTTTGATATGCAACAGGAAATCTTGGAGGAACAGATAAATGCTGTGGTGGACGCCATTGCAGAAAGCAAGAGTAATGACGGCGGTAAAGCCACCATTAAGCAGTTGGAAAAGCAAAGAGAAAAGATGCAAGCTCGCTACGACAAACTCCTAGCCGGCACAGGGCAAAAAGACCGCTCCGTGGACTTTGGCGACCTTGGCGTAGATGCGCTTTATGTGGATGAAAGCCACGAATTTAAGAATTTAGCTTTTAGCACAACTATGAATGTCTCAGGACTTGGCAATATCAGCGGTTCTGCCAAGGCCTTAGACCTCTTTATCAAGTGCCGCTATCTGCAAAAGCAAAATGACGGACGTGGCGTATATTTTCTTACCGGAACGCCCATTTCCAATACCATAGCCGAAGTTTATACCCTGCAAAGATATATGCAATATGAAGCCTTACAGGAAAAAGGCATTGATAGCTTTGACGCTTGGGCTTCCACTTTTGGACAAGTGACAAGTAATTGGGAACTTGACGCTACTGGCGTAAATTACACACACTCATTTTAACTTCAAACTCGTCCTTTTATGTCTTTTTTATTTAATATTTTAGTATATTATAAAAATAAAGTCTTGTCCTCTTGTCCAATTTTGTCCGACAAAGTACCCTTGCATACGGTACATTTTCGGGTATAATTCAGGGTATCAGCACATTTGAAGTATTTCAAAAATAGTTTTATAACATATTTGTATAACAAATTATTTCTTGTTTTGTGGGTATCGGATTGTATCGGACTAATACGGATATGTGGGTATCTAAAAAGTGGAGGCTTTATGCTTAGCGAACAAACCATCCAAAAACTCAAGGTGGCGGACAAGCCTAAAAAATACGCTGACGGTGGCGGTCTTTTTTTGTTCATACCCATGAGTGGCAAGAAACTTTGGCGCATGGCGTATCGCTTTGAACGAAAAGCCAAGCTTCTTACCTTTGGAGAATATCCGCAAGTTTCTTTGCTTGTGGCAAGAAAGCGTAGAGATGAAGCCAAGGCTTTGCTCAAGAATGGCATTGACCCATCGGCGTATAAAAAAGCCGCAAAGC
>CAYJHS010000354.1:0-1994 GCA_964369815.1 uncultured Desulfovibrionaceae bacterium | reverse complement strand
AAAAAAACTATGAACTGTGCAAAGCCTGGGCAGAGGTTGAACATAAATCATGGCTGAGACGGCGTTTGACTTATGCAAAATATGGCTTTAGGAAAGCAGGATTTTGGCATAACGCCGTGCTTTGGACATGTGGGTGATTTTTTCTTTCATCATATAAGGCAGAAGAGTACAATATAGATTATTTTAGCAAGGCTTGAGGTAAGCATGTATATGATATTAAATTTTAAAGTACGTGGCGATCACAATGGAAAACTTGTTGCCCTTGAAAAAAATGAAGATTTTCCGTTTGATATTAAAAGGGTTTATTATATTTGGGACACCACAGAAAAAACAGTACGAGGCAAACATTCGCATAGAGAGCTTGAGCAAGTTGTAGTATGCATTGCCGGTTCGTGCGACTTTATTTTAGATGATGGCACGGAGAAAAAAACGGTACATTTAAATAGCCCTACACAAGGTTTATATCTAAAACAAAAAATTTGGCGCGAATTTACTAATTTTTCTCCTAACTGTGCCATTATGGTGCTCGCTTCTGAACATTATGACGAAAATGACTATATTCGTGACTATGCAACATTTCTTAAAGAGACTACAAAATGATACATCCACTTTCAGACGTACAAAGTAATAGTATTGGACAAAATACTAACATATGGCAATTCTGCGTAGTGCTTAAAAATGCTGTTATTGGAAATAATTGCAATATATGCTCGCATTGCTTCATAGAGAACGATGTTATTATAGGAAATAGTGTAACCATAAAATGTGGTGTACAAATTTGGGATGGTATGCGCATTGGAGATAATGTTTTTATAGGGCCAAATGCCACATTTTGCAATGATAGATACCCAAAATCAAGAGCTAAAGACTGGAAGTGTGAACCAGTTATTATAAAAAATGGAGCAATGATTGGTGCCAATGCCACAATCCTACCTGGGGTTGTTATTGGAGAAAATAGTATAGTAGGAGCTGGGAGCATAGTTACTAAAAATATTCCAGACAACTCAAAATTTATCTAACCTAACACTACAACTGCACCTCTTGCGAAACAACATGAAAGAAAAGCTATTTTTATTAAAAAAAATAATACCTAAAAAAACTTGGTTTAAAAAGATTAAAAGACTTTTTAGTCCTTCGTATATTCGCTCAACATCCGCTGAACTCGAAGATATTTTTCATGCAATGTATTCAAAAAAAACATTTTGTGAAAGAAATGCAAAAAATATTGAAACATTATATTTAGGTTCGTCACACATTGAATACGCCTTTGATAGCAACCTTTTTGACAATTCAATCTGTAATCTTGGAAGTAATTCTCAAGATTTATATAACACATTGCAGCTTTATAAACACTTTAGCTCAAAACTCCCTAAGCTAAAGAACATTGTTGTAAGTATTAGTGTTTTTTCCCCCGGCTACTACTTAGCAAAAACAGAACGTAAATTTATTACGGATGCATTTATATACTTATATGATTTCTCCTATGATAAATATA
This sequence comes from uncultured Desulfovibrionaceae bacterium, assembly GCA_964369815.1. Lineage (GTDB taxonomy): Bacteria > Desulfobacterota > Desulfovibrionia > Desulfovibrionales > Desulfovibrionaceae > CAYJAD01. Next base: position 499 of record CAYJHS010000354.1, on the reverse strand, counting down.
TTCCAGAGTATAAAACTATACTTGCATGTAATTTTTTTGAAAAAAAATTCTATAAGCAACGTCTTACTATTCCTTCTCCTCCAGCCATAAAAGATAATAATCCTGCTCATGAAAGAGCAAAACCACATTTGCGCGAAAACCAGCGCCCCATAAGCCAATTACCTTTTCTTCAAACACTACTGAGCAACGCTGAGCAAAATGGACATAAGGTGTACCTAGTAATAATGCCCCCAACTCAATCCTATGAAAATGCTTTGCCTTCGAATGATATTCTTTTTTCAAAAATTTATCCTTTGGCAGATTCAGTTCATAAACTCATTGATTTTTATGGTAGTAGCCAATTCAGCAATGATGATTTTTATGATTATCATCATCTTAACCCCATTGGGCGAAAGAAGTTTTCTCAGCTTTTAAATGACAAAATCAATGATTAAATTTTTACACCTGCACAAAAATAATAGTCAGTATCGCAATGATTTCAACGAAAGAATAAAAAATG
>CAYJHS010000353.1:0-2000 GCA_964369815.1 uncultured Desulfovibrionaceae bacterium | reverse complement strand
GGTATCTTGTGAGTTCTCCATTATCCAATGCAGGAAAAGCAAAGCTTTCTGCAGGACGTGTACAAAGTCCTGCTGTGCGCTTGGTTGTGGAACGTGAACGTGAGATACGTGCGTTTAAGGTGACTACACATTATGGTGTAGATTTGACCTTTGAAGCCGTGGAAAACATTTCCGATGGTTGGAAAGCGACATGGCAGCCTAAAAAAGGGTGGCTTGAAGATGGGCAAGAGTATTTTTTGGATATGGATAAAGCCAAAGAAGTGGCTAAGGTGCGCAAGCTCAATATTGTAAAATACGATGAGTCTGAAAGCCGTACTGCGCCTCCTGCGCCCTTTACTACGTCTACGCTTCAGCAAGCGGCGTCTAATGCACTTAAATTCAAGCCTAAGAAGACTATGGAACTTGCACAATTACTCTATCAACAAGGGCATATTACGTATATGCGTACCGATAGTCCTAACTTGAGCGAGACTGCCTTGGAAGAAATACGCAATTTTTGTGAAGCACAAGGCTGGCCACTTTCTGAGAAAGTCCGAACGTGGAAAAGTAAAGCCGGCGCACAAGAAGCACATGAAGCCATACGGCCCACACATCTTGAAGTAGAAGTAGCAGGAGAAACGGACGAAGAGCGTGCGCTCTATACGCTTATCAGAAAGCGTATCCTTGCGTGTCAACTTGCCGATGCCGTGTATGCCGTGCGTGTGGCCACACTTTCCGCAAGTGTAGACGGTAAAGTTGCTATCTTTGAAGCACGAGGGCGCACTTTGACGGAACAAGGGTGGCGTGTTGTTACATCGGGTGATGCTGCCTCTGCGGATGCAGAGGATCAAGAACCCGAAAATGATATTCCAGCATTGAAAGAGGGACAGCAGGCTGTAGCTTTGGAGGGTAAATGCACTACCAAGCAAACCAAAGCACCGTCCAGGTTTACCGAAGCGGCCCTTGTGCGGGAGCTTGAAAAGAAAGGTATTGGGCGTCCTGCTACTTATGCCGCTATTTTGGATAACATCAGCACTCGTGCCTATGTGCAAGCTGAAAAGCAATATCTTGTACCCACTGCTACCGGTGAGCTTATTGTGGATTTAATGCTCAGTAAGTTTTCTTTTATGGATTTTGACTACACCAAGGATATGGAAAGCCTTCTTGATGATATTGCCATGGGTAAAGCCACCTATGTGGAAGTCATGCAAAAAGCTCACGCTGTACTTGCAAAAGAGGTGGGGAGTTTTCGCAAAGCGCACGTTGTTTTATGCCCGGAATGCAGTGCAGATTTACGGCATATCCTCATGCAAGATAAGGGATACGATTTTTTTGCTTGTACTGCTTGCGAAAACACTTTTCCCAATGAAAATGGAGTACCGGGGGTAAAGCGTGAGAAAAAAGAAAAACCTCCGACCTCCGAATTTACTTGTAAATTTTGCAAGAAAAATAAGCTTATTCGCCGACAAGGCACGAGTAAAAATGGTAAACCTTACGATTTTTATGGATGTTCGGCTTTCCCCAAGTGCAAAGGCACATACCAAACTTTAGAAGACGGTTCTCCCGATTGGGAAAGCGGCAAAAAGTGACGTTTAATCGTTATGAGGATTATGTGTTTGTAACTCAAAAAATGTTGCATGCGCAAGGCGTTGGTCACATGTCACGAGGGTAGCTTTTGCCCAAATAGCAGAGTTTACCACTCATCACGGCAAGCTCTTTGTAATTCTACTGCATCGCCGGAAAATGCCTCACTATGAGCAAGGGCGCCGGCAAAAGAGCTTAGACAATTTTTATGGGTATCTTCTTTTTTTTGTATGGGTGAAAATACGAGCAAAAGCTCCATATCCCCAGTGGGCATATGGTCAGGTATGACAACATCAAGCGATAAACGCCTATTTTCACTTATGGTAACAGTTTGTTGCATGATGTTCATTTGTAGTCCCCTTTTTATGAAAGTCATTATCAAACGATAATCATTTTTTATTGCAATGGCAAGATTATGATAAAAAGTGAAATAAAAT
>CAYJHS010000352.1:0-2002 GCA_964369815.1 uncultured Desulfovibrionaceae bacterium | reverse complement strand
CACAAATGGACGAGGCAGTCATACGAGAATTGCGTCGTATTGGGGGGCTTCTCAAAAACAATTTTACCACCTTGCGTGAATCAAAAGCGGACGCTGAGCAGATGCACAATATGAACAACGTTTTTCACGAACTTATGCATTGCATCAATAATATTAGCATCAATTTACATGCGCCCCACGATAAGCAAAAAGATAAATTGGGGGACAAATAATATGATAGTTAAAAAAGTAAAATTTGGCAAAAGCACCAAGCCCAAAGCACGCTATATTGCAAGTCTTGTGGATTATATCCGCCACCCTCATAATATAAATGTGGAGGAAAAAATTGCGCACTCTGGCAGTCGTAATTTTCTTACCGACACCCACCACGGACAGCGAGCAGAAATGATTGCCCTTGCTCAAGAAAGCACCCATAGTCGTATGCCAGTTAATCACTGGATTTTTTCTTGGGAAGAAGACCAACAACCAACCCATGCTCAAGTGGATGAACTGGTGGATATTTTTTTGCAAGGCATGGAGCTTGAAGGGCATCAGGCTATTTACGGATTACACCATAATACACGAAATTACCACGTCCATATTGCCGTAAACCGTACTCACCCCGACACGCTAAAAGTCATTGCTCCCAACAAAGGCTTCGACATCGAGGCAGCGCACAAAGTCTTGGCTTTGATAGAGCATAAGCAAGGTTGGCAAACCAATGCAAATGCTCGTTATACCGTGCTTGAAAATGGTGAGATAGTGAAAAGACTCACTCTTGGAAAAAAGCCACAACCCAAGCCCAAAGCCATTAACTTTGAGCAATCCACAGGGGAAAAGTCCGCTCAACGCATAACCCAAGATCGAGGGCATGATATTATTGCCAAAGCCAAAACATGGGCAGAGATTCATCAAGGTCTTGCTGACGTGGGTTTGCGTTTCGAGAAAAAAGGCTCAGGTGCTATTGTGTTCGTAGGGGAAATAGCGGTGAAGGCGTCTTCCATTGATAGAGCTTTTAGCCTTGGAAAACTGTGTAAACGCCTCGGAGATTTTGAAGCTGGTATCTATGAGGAAATTATAAAACCCCTTCAGGTAGAACCCGTCTCCACCGTAAATATTGAAGAGTGGCAGGGCTATCAAGAAAATGTATCCACCCGAAAGAAAAAGCAAAGCTTTAGTGCATGGCTTAAAGCAAAGGGGCTACACGAAAAAGCTGAATTATGGCGATACCGTAGGGCTTATGACAAGGAGCAAGAAAGCATTACCACGCCTAAAACTACCACCGCCGACAACTCCACTGAACTAAAATCCTTTGAACGCTATGCCCACGCCATACAGGCGCAGCGTTTTCGGGTAACGTGCATCAATATGATGAAAAAGCGTAGGCAAAAGGCGTATATTTTAGATAAACAAAATGGCATCACCAAGGGTTTCACGCCAGAGGAGTTAGTACAGAATATTCCTACCATGTTGCGCTTGCAAGCTCGTAAGGAAAATATTTATTTCACGCCCCTATCAGAAGATAAACATCACATTCTTATTGATGATATGACGGCTGAAAGCGTGGCCAAATTCAAGCAAGATGGCTTTACCCCTGCTGTGATTTTAGAAAGTTCGCCAAACAATTATCAATGTATCTTAACAATTAATAAGGTTGATAGTCCTTTTGACCGTGAGGCGAGCAACCGTCTCACTGAACAACTTAATAAGCAATATGGTGACCCTAAGCTTTCAGGATGCATACATCCACACCGTGCCCCTGGCTTTGGCAATATTAAACCTAAACATCAAAATGCTGACGGTAGTTTCCCACGAGTAAAACTTCTTTTTGCAGAAAAGCAAGAGTGTACCAAGGCATACCTCACAGCAAGAGCCTTTGCCAAGGAATATGAAGAACAGGAAAAACAAACACAAGCTACCCTGCACCTTGCCCATCGGCAGCCCAGCACCTCTGCTACAGCCGCCTATTACGCCCACTATGAAGACCTACGCAAACACCTACACCTTGAAGATTTATCCCGTG
>CAYJHS010000351.1:1147-2006 GCA_964369815.1 uncultured Desulfovibrionaceae bacterium | reverse complement strand
CTTTTGCCAAAGAGAAAGAGCTTTTCGTGCCCATGCACGAGTGCCTGACTATCTGCTGGGCTTTGGCTTGGTTTTTTGTATACACATAGGTGTTTTTGCTCTTTTTGCCCTTCAAGCAAGGCCATATGTGCGTGTTCTAGAAAATTTGCCACCGTACAATCTGCCCCTTGATGCACCGCAATACCGGCTCGTAAAGCTAGGTTTTTCCCCTGACAATAGGCAAGGATATCTTCCACAATGCTTTGCGCCTTAAAGGCTTTTGCCCCCGGCAAGATAAGGGCAAAGCTCTCTGTATCCAAAATGCCAAGGGTATCACAATCTGCCCCATGCGCCTTAAGAGCGTCATGTAAAAGACGGGTAGCATCTTCTAGGTTCATGCGGTTTGCACCTGCATTTTGCATACCAAAATACACCAGCGCCAAGGAAGTGGCACTACGCTTTGCCCGTACAATTTCTTGCTCAAGCTGCTTAAAAAAAGATGCTGCAAGAAGCAAATGCTCCATCACCTGTGATGAAGAATAATCTTGCGACCCTTTTTTTGCCATTTTAGCAAAGGCACTTTTTGCATCAAGCTCAAGTGCATGCCAACCCTCCGGCAAACTTTGCGCACGCACCTGCTCCCACGTATCTTTATCTACGCTAGAAACAAGCTTAGCAATAATAAAACATGCCGGCTGCTCTCCACCTTTATTGGTATTGCGCATCACCAGTTCTTTTTGCGCCGCAAGCAATTCATGTATAAGCGTTTCCACCACTTTTTTAGATGTGCCCATGGCTGTGTTGTCACTACTTTTTGTCATGTTGATATAAAAGGTAATCGCGTTGAAAATTATCGATGCGCCCATTAAGCACAGCGTCC
>CAYJHS010000351.1:0-1137 GCA_964369815.1 uncultured Desulfovibrionaceae bacterium | reverse complement strand
CCAAACGATAAGGATGCATTTTATACGTACGGATTTGACTCCCAAAAGCATTACTTTCCTTATCAGCATACTGCGCCTGACGCTCAGCGTCCTTTTTGCGTAACTCCAAATCATACAAACGCGCCCGCAAAATCTGCAAGGCTGTCTCTTTATTATGGTGCTGCGATTTTTCATTTTGACACTGCGCCGTAACACCCGTAGGGATATGCGTCACTCGCACCGCCGAACTTGTCGTATTCACACTCTGCCCCCCAGGCCCACTGGAACGGAAAGTATCAAAACGCAAATCTGCATCCTTCAAATCAATTTCTATATCTTGCCCTGCATCGGGAATAATGTCCACCGACGCAAAAGACGTGTGCCGACGCCCCGATGAATCAAAAGGAGAAATACGGATAAGCCTATGGATACCCCGCTCACTTTTAAGCAAACCAAAAGCACTCGCCCCACTTATCCGCAAAGTCACACTTTTAATACCCGCCTCATCGCCATTCAAAAAGTCCAGCTCTTCCACTTTATACTTATGCGCATTGGCCCAGCGAGTATACATACGCAAGAGCATCTCCGCCCAATCCTGCGACTCCGTACCGCCCGCTCCAGGATGTATCTCCAAAATAGCATTGTGCGCATCTTCCGGAGCACTCAAAAGCATGTGCATTTCCGTTTCATTTAACAAATCGCTCAGTTGCTCCACCTGCGCCGCAAGAGTTTCCAATATTTCCTCATGCTCCTCGGCACTGATCTCGGCACCTTGCTCAGCCATTTCTTCCGCAAGCTTCAACCAATCCTGAACATCCTTATGGCAGTTTTCAAGATGCTTCAAACGCTGCACCTCATCCTCAACACGACGCTTCTCCTGCAAAATAGGTGTCAACGCCACAGGATCCACCCATGCATCGGGCTTGGCAAGATGCTGCTCTATTTCCCCAAGACGCTTCTCGCAACCAGCAAGGTCAAAGTCGCCCCCAAAGTGAATCAAAACGCTCAAAAAGTGGCGCGCACCGTGTACGCAATTCAGCAAGTTGTATCATAGTAGTGTATTTATTTTATATTTATGTTTATAATTTTTAGAGGGTTTTTCTGGGGGGGAAGGGACCTTTTTTCAAAAAGGTCCCTTCCCCACAAAAAAATAAAATA
>CAYJHS010000350.1:1304-2032 GCA_964369815.1 uncultured Desulfovibrionaceae bacterium | reverse complement strand
TACAAGGATATTATACCCTCGTAAAATTTGGCTCCACGGGCATGCTTGGGGCGGCAGTGTCACTGACTCTCATTAGAGAACTTGGCCCCGTACTCACCGCCATCATGCTCACAGGACGTGCAGGCTCTGCCATGACCGCAGAAATTGGCGTTATGCGTATTTCTGACCAAATTGACGCCTTGGAGGTGATGGATATTCACCCCATTGGCTATCTTGTCACCCCACGCCTTCTGGCGGGGCTCCTATCCTTTCCTTTGCTGACAGCTATTTTTGATGTTATTGGAATTTTAGGAGGTTATATAACAGGTGTGCTCATGCTGGGTATCAACCAAGGGGCGTATTTTTATCAAATTCAAAATGCCGTGACCATGGCTGACGTGACGGGTGGCTTTTTGAAGGCCATTACCTTTGGCGTCATTGTGACTACGGTGTGTTGCTATCAAGGCTACTATACACATCTGCGCCGTGACAGCGTGGGGCCTGCCGCCGTAGGCAATGCCACCACCACCGCCGTAGTTATGGCTTCTAGTTTAATATTGGTGGCGGACTATGTATTAACTTCCTTATTATTGTAGGAACTTTTATGCAATCAGGCACATACTTTATAACGCTTGGTCGCACGTCGTGTGCGACACAAGCTATCGCAAGCGTCGGCTATGTTGGAAATAAATTCCAACATGCCTTGGGCTTGCTCCCCTGCGGGGCTTACCCACATCCTGTGGGTAGTA
>CAYJHS010000350.1:0-1204 GCA_964369815.1 uncultured Desulfovibrionaceae bacterium | reverse complement strand
TGTTTTGTATATATTAATTAGAGAATACTTTATGCAATCAAGCACAATTACATTATTACTTTATAACGCTTGGTCGCACGTCGTGTGCGACACAGGCTATCGCAAGCGTCAGCTATGTTGGAAATAAATTCCAACATGCCTTGGGCTTGCTCCCCTGCGGGACTTACCCACATCCTGTGGGTAGTATGTTTTGTATATATTAATTAGAGAATACTTTATGCAATCAAGCACAATTACATTACAAAATTGCACCATTGGCTACGGCACGCATGTGGTAGTCAAGGACATAAATGCGCACATCCCGCAAGGAAAAACCACTGTTATCTTGGGCGGATCTGGCAGCGGAAAATCCACACTTTTACGTCATATTGTGGGGCTTTCTACGCCACTTACAGGTAAAATTCTTTTTGGTGATACAGATTTTTTTGCCTTGCCTACAAAAGAGTTTCGGCGCATGCGCCGTCGCATGGGTATGCTCTTCCAGGATGGGGCCTTACTGGGGGCTTTGTCCTTATTAGATAATGTAGCCTTACCCTTACACGAACACACAAAACTCCCCAAAGAAAGTATCCATAAGGCTGCCATGCGCACTTTAAGCCTCGTGGGGCTGCAAGAATTTGGTGATTTTTATCCTAGTCAGCTCTCTGGTGGCATGCGCAAAAGAGCTGGGCTGGCACGAGCCATGATTACAGAGCCACCGTATTTATTTTGTGACGAACCAACTTCTGGTCTTGACCCCATTACAGCGGCACAAATGGACGAAATGCTTTTAGATATGAAAAAAGCCTTTCCACAAACAACCCTAATAGTGGTGAGCCATGACCTTGATAGCCTGCATCGTATTGCCGACCATGTGCTTGTACTCCACGAGCAAAAACTCATTTTTTGCGGCAGTTATACAGAGTTAAAGCAAAGCGAAGACACATACCTACAAGATTTTCTTACCCGCAAGCCAGAAGCTATGGGACACAAAAATATGGGCAATTTTCAAGAACAAGATGCAGAGGTACACAGCGCCATACAGGCGTGGATGCAAAAGTAGCTTTTTAAAGAAAAAAACTTCTCCCCTTACGCTCTTTCGGCAAAAAGTCCTATGTATACCACATATGTTAGGCGCGTTTTGGTAGAGGATGGGGGTTTGGGGGAAGGAGACCCCTTTTTGGCGCTAGCAAAAGGGGTCTCCTTCCCCCAAAAAAGTATATAC
>CAYJHS010000349.1:0-2036 GCA_964369815.1 uncultured Desulfovibrionaceae bacterium | reverse complement strand
TCCCACAATAAATTATATAAGTGTTTTTCATTAATCGCTTATTGTCAAAATAAAAAAGTGTATAAAGTTGCAATAAATAATTCTTATATTAATAATATAAGTAAATAGTGTTGACTTTTCTTGCAAAAAAAAATATTTAAATGGCAATATGTTATTTCCTTTCGAGTTTAAGTTTTGAAAATTTTATATAAAATTTTATTACCAGTATTATTGGCAACAGCTTTAGGTTTGTTTGTTTCTACTATGTATACATATCAAATGAGCATGGAAACTCTTAAGGTAAAGAACACTTCTAGACAAAAAATGCCTATAGCGAATGCTTTGGTAGAGCTAAAAGCTGGATTAGATTTTAATATTTTAAATGCAATTTCTTTAGCTCAAACGGGTATTTTACAACCGTATTTATCAGATAATCCTCAAAAACGCCGTGAATTTGCTCCTGATGCACATAGTCGCATTGTAAATATGACAAATACATATTATTATGTAATGATAGGTATTATTGATTCTCATGGTATTGTTTTAGATCATACGGAAAAATCATTTATTGGTAAAAATTTTCAGGATGAAACGTTTTTTAAAGAAGCAATGAAAGGTAAGGTTGCTATCGGTGCACCCTACAAATATAAAGATATGGTGGTTTATGCAGTTGCTTCTCCTGTGTACGATTTAGAAACGAAAGACATAATTGGTGTTGTTTTTAATGTTTCTAAGCTTACCGATACGATGAGTGAAAGAATGCACCTTGGAGAGGACGGCTATTTATATGTTGTAGACAAAAATGGTACTGTTTTTATTCATAAAAATAACGCTCAAGTGTTTAACAAAACTCTTAGAGACTTTGAGTGGGGGCGCAAAATTCTTGAAACTGGCACTGGAAATATGACCTTTGTGGATCAAGGCAGTGAAAAAATAGCCTATTATGATACGTTACCACAAGCAGGTTGGATAGCCGTAGCTCTTATTGATTTGCAAGAATTAGCTTCGCCAGGCCTTAAGGTGCGCAATAATGCCTTACTAATCGCTATTGTTGTTTTGTTAGTCATTGCAGCTATAATATATTTTTATGTAAAATATATTGTGGATGCGCGTCTTATTGCCGTTCGTTACGCAGAACAGGTGTCAAAAGGGGTTTTAGATAAAAATTTAGACCTTGGAAAAGCGCAAAATGGTTTTTTATTTGTTTGTAAGAAAAGGCTTTTTTCTTTCTTTCAAAAAACAATGGGGAAACCTGAATCCAAGCAAACTGATGTAAAAATTTTTGGTTTGTCATTGCTCAATCGGAATGATGAAATTGGGGTTTTATATAAAGCCTTACAGGATATGGTGCAAGCTATGCGTACCATGGTTCGAAAAGCTGATGATTCCAACCGGATGAAGAGTAATTTTCTTGCAAATATGAGCCATGAAATTCGCACCCCACTTAATGCCGTCATTGGCTTAGCGCATTTATGCCTTGAAAGTAATGATAATGAAGAAAAAAAGCGTGATTATATAAAGAAAATCCAAATGGCTGGAAAAAGCCTCCTTGGTATTATTAATAATGTTCTTGATACATCAAAAATTGAAGCAGGCATGTTTGAACTTGAATCAGTGCATTTTTCTCTGCAAGAAGTAGGAAATAATGTACTGACTATCTATGGTGAGAGTGCACAAAAGAAGAATCTTGAGTTAACTTTTACATATGATGCAAACTTAGATACGTACTTTATTGGTGATCCTGTACGTATTGGGCAAATATTAAATAACCTTGTCGGTAATGCTATTAAGTTTACTGAAAGCGGTGGGGTACATATTGCTTGTCGAGCTTATAATCCTGAACCAGAGCACTTTGTAGAAGATATTATAAAGCAGCAACCTGAGAATTATGTACCCATATGTATTCAAGTAAGTGATACAGGTATTGGTTTTAGTAAAGAGCAGGAACAGCATTTATTTATGGCATTTTCGCAGGCCGATAATTCTATTACTCGTCGTTTTGGTGGTACAGGTCGTGGGCTTACTATTAGCAAACAAATTGTAGAGTTAATGCAGGG
>CAYJHS010000348.1:0-2049 GCA_964369815.1 uncultured Desulfovibrionaceae bacterium | reverse complement strand
TTTGAAGGGGGGTCTGGGGGGAAACTTTTGTTCACAAAAGTTTCCCCCCAGAAAAACTCTATCTCAAAAAAAATCTATTCATCACGTAAGCTGCGTTGCATGAGCTGCATAACGCATTGGCGGGGTGAGAGGTCTGTATATAAGATAGCATATACGGCTTGAGTTATGGGAGCGCTTATGTCGTATTTTTTAATCATTTTATGTACAGCTTCGGTGGTTTTTACTCCTTCAGCCACCATGCCGAGGGATTCTACAATATGGGTAAGTTTTTCTCCTTGCCCGAGACGCATGCCCACTTGGCGATTACGTGACAAGTTGCCATTGGCAGTGAGGGCAAGGTCTCCAAGGCCTGAAAGTCCCATAAAGGTGGTAGCTTGAGCACCCAAGGCAATGCCAAGGCGGCTCATTTCTGCTAGGCTACGGGTGAGCAGGGCTGCGCGGCTGTTGTGGCCGTGTCCAAGTCCGTCACAAAGGCCTACGGCGATGGCCATAATATTTTTTAGCGCACCTCCAAGTTCCACGCCTAGGACGTCGGTACTGGAATAGCATCGAAAATATGTACTGGAAAAGGCTGTTCGTAGCTCCTCCAAAAGTTCTTTGTGTACACTGCCAAGCACCACGGCTGTGGGTTCATTGTGCATAACTTCATCGGCAAAGGAGGGGCCTGAAAGGATGACATAGCGAGGCTGTATATCTTGCAATTCTTCTTGCACAACTACTCGCATGGTTTTGCCTGTTAAGCATTCGATACCTTTGGCTGTATTCACTAAAATACAATTTTGCGGTAAAAATTCTTTGATGCCTTGTAAAAAATGCCGTAAATTTTGTGCGGGGATGGAAAGCACGTGTATGTCATAGTGCGTTAGGTCAGGCCAATGTGTGCTGGCTGTAACATTTTGGTTTAATGTATATTGTGTAAGGTAGTGTGGGTTTTTACGCTCGGCATTGATGGACTGCTCCACGGCAGTATCTCGCACAAAAAGACACACTTCGTGCCCAGCTTGCGCAATGACATGGGCAAGAGCTGTTCCCCATGAGCCGCCCCCAAGCACCGCAACTCGTAAGGTTTTTTTTTGACAGGATTTTTCCACAGTGACCTTCTTTTAAAGTATAAGCTATTTTTTTAGGGGCAAGAAAACTCTTTTGCTAGTGCCAAAAAGGTGTTTCTTTGTCTAACACTTGCAGCGCAATTTCCTTGGCGCCGCTTACGCCGCCTTTGGCATCATCCACATAAAAAGCAAAGTAGGTATTGCCGCTTTTTGCTTTAATAAAGCCCACATACCAGCTTTTTCCTTTTATGTTGGAACCGGTTTTTGCATAAATGCGATCGCCTTGTGCCCTGTGCTCTTGCAACATAATATCCTGCAATATAGCAATATTTTTATTTTTAATAAAGGTTTTTCCTTCAAAAATATTTGCCAGCGTTTGCACTTGTTCACGGGGTGAAATTTTTAAGGAAGAGCTGAGCCAAAAACCGTTGAGCTCTTTGAGTTTGTTGCTGCCATTGCCTTGCCATTGGCTTATGTTTTTGTTTCCATAGTGTAGTTTGTCTAAAAAATCTGAAACTTGTACCTTTTTTAAGGAATATACAAGCTGATGATAGTACCATACGCAGGAAAACTGGAAGGCTTCGGCTAGATTTACGTCTTTATTCCACGCATCAAGCCAATATTTGGTTCCATTATAGCGCATTTTGCTGTTTTTATCTATAATAATACCATATTCTAAGCCCATGAGCGTAGAAATAATCTTGAAAGTAGATTGCGGCGGCGCCTGCGCATCTACCATGTTTTTATTATATATTTTTAAGCTATTAGTGCGTGGTGTGTAAAATACCGCAGTACCTTTAATCTCTTTGAATATTCCATCTAGATTGAGCTCTTCATGTTTTAGATTGGTGATATCTGCGGCAAGCACTATAGAGCTTTGCGCAAAAAAGAAAATAATAAATAAAAATAGATAATTGTGTGTTAGTTTTTTCATTTTTTCTCCCGTAAAGTTTATCGGCACTATTGGGCGCGTTTTGAAAGGAGAGGGGTGGGGTTTGGG
>CAYJHS010000347.1:0-2066 GCA_964369815.1 uncultured Desulfovibrionaceae bacterium | reverse complement strand
TCTGGGGGGAGGGAACTTTTTTCAAAAAGTTCCCTCCCCCCAGAAAAAAAATAACACATAAAAAAACAAAAAATCCCATAAAACGGAGAAAAATACATGAGTAACGAAGCGAACAAAGTCATCTATTCCATGGTGCGGGTCACCAAGCGTCATGGACAAAGAGAAGTGCTTAAGGACATTACCCTTGGGTATTATTACGGTGCAAAAATTGGCGTACTGGGTCTTAACGGTGCAGGAAAATCCTCTCTTTTGCGTATCTTAGCCGGTGTGGACACGGAATTTGATGGTAAAACCGTCCTTGCCCCTGGCTATACCATTGGCTACTTAGAGCAAGAGCCCCTCGTCAATGACGCTCGCACCGTGCGAGAAGTGGTAGAAGAAGGCGTACAAGAGCTTGTAAATATTGCTAAAGAATATGAAGAAATCAATGCAAAATTTGCCGAGCCCATGAGCGACGACGAAATGGACGCCCTTATTGAAAAGCAAGGGCAAGTGCAAGAACTTATGGACAATAAAAATATATGGGACTTGGATGCTCGCCTTGAAATGGCTATGGACGCCTTACGCTGCCCTCCCGGAGATACGCCCGTATCAGTGATTTCCGGCGGTGAGCGTCGTCGTGTAGCACTATGCCGTTTGCTCCTTGAAAGCCCAGATATTCTTTTACTTGACGAACCCACCAACCACCTTGACGCTGAATCTGTCTCTTGGCTAGAGCGCTTTTTGTCTACCTTCCCGGGCACCGTCATTGCCGTTACCCACGACCGTTATTTCCTTGATAATGTCGCTGGCTGGATTTTAGAGTTAGATCGTGGTCGTGGCATTCCATGGGAAGGCAACTATTCCTCATGGCTTGAACAAAAAGAAAAGCGCCTTGCCCATGAAGAAAAAAGCGAAGCCCAGCGCCAAAAAACCTTAAATAGAGAGCTTGAGTGGATTCGCATGTCTCCTAAAGGGCGTCATGCCAAAGGCAAAGCCCGTATTAATGCTTATGAGGCCATGCTCTCCCACGAAAGTGAAAAACGTGCGCCCGACCTTGAAATTTACATTCCCCCAGGACCACGCCTTGGAAAAAGTGTCGTTGAGGCCAGCGGCTTAAACAAAGGTCTTGGCGATAAGATGCTTATCGAAGGGCTTGATTTTATTATTCCTGCTGGTGCCATCGTAGGTATTATTGGTCCCAACGGTGCCGGTAAAACGACCTTCTTTAAAATGCTTGTGGGCGAAGAAAAGCCGGATAATGGCAGCCTAACCGTTGGAGAAACCGTGCAATTCGCCTATGTTGATCAAGGACGTGACTCTCTCATAGCCGGAAAAACCGTCTATGAAACCTTGAGCGAAGGCCACGAAACCATTAAGCTTGGCAACCGTGAAATTAATTCCCGTGCCTACTGCTCCCGCTTCAACTTTGCCGGACAAGACCAGCAAAAGCCCGTGGAAGTGCTTTCCGGTGGGGAGCGTAACCGCCTGCACCTTGCTCGTATGCTCAAGTCCGGCGCCAACGTTATCCTCCTTGACGAACCCACCAACGACATTGATGTAAACACCATGCGCGCTTTGGAAGACGCCATTGATAACTTTGCAGGTTGCGTACTCGTCATCAGCCACGACCGCTGGTTCCTTGACCGTATTGCCACGCATATTCTGGCCTTTGAAGGAGACTCCTCCGTGACATTTTTTGATGGTAATTACTCAGAATATGAAGCAGATCGTAAAAAACGCCTCGGCAAAGACGCCGACACGCCCACAAGAGCAAAGTTCCGTAAATTAACTCGTTAAAAAGTTTGGGGGATGAAATTTTTTGGGGGAAACTTTTGTGAACAAAAGTTTCCCCCAAACCCCCTTAAAAAAACTTTCAATGCGATGCTATCCTGATTGTTAAAAAAATAATTTGCCGCAATGGAGTTTGAAGGGGAAAGGTGCATCAACAACCTGATGCACCCGAAAATTAAGAGTAGGCGCAGCTTTGCTGTGCCGTTAAGCGAAAAATTTTCGTATTTCGGTATAAGCAGAAACTTTTGTGAACAAAAGTTTCCCCCAAACCCCCTTAAAAAAACTTTCAATGC
>CAYJHS010000346.1:0-2080 GCA_964369815.1 uncultured Desulfovibrionaceae bacterium | reverse complement strand
TGCTACTTTTCCAAGCAGGAATTATCAATCGCTTGGGCGCCATTGAAGACGGAACCACAAGCCTTGACTACGAACCAGAAGAAATGCGCCGCCGCGGCTCTATTCAGCCTGGTTTCGCTACCTATCTTTTTGAAAAAAACAGACATTATCTTATAGATATTCCTGGCGATGGCAACTTTACTGGCGACATGGAATGCCTCTTAAAAGGCACCGACGCTGTAGTTTTTGTCATTGACGCTGTGGACGGCGTTCGCCCCCTCACGAAAAAACTGTGGAGTTATGTACGCGCCGAATCCTTACCATCTCTTGTTTTTATTAATAAACTAGACAGAGACAGGGCAGATTTTCAAATGGCCTATGACGGCCTTGTATCCATGCTTGGCATAAAACCTGTCACCCTTTTCATGCCCATCGTTGCTGGCGAAACCTTCCTTGGCCTTGTAGATATTTTTGCAGGTAAGGCCTTTATGTTTGGCGAAAATGGCGCCACCATCGAAGCCCCCATCCCTGTAGACATTGCCGACGAAGTCTCCCTCATCCATGACTTAGCCGTGGAAAACATTGCCGAGTCTGACGAAAATCTCATGGAAAAATACCTCGAAGAAGGTACCCTCACCGCAGATGAAATTGCCAAAGGCCTACGTCTTGGCGTTGCAAGTGGCGCTCTCGTACCCGTTGTCTGTGGTGCAGCGTTAGAAAATAAAGGGGGCATCCAATTATTGCATGCCATCCAAACCCTCTTCCCCTCTCCCTTAGAACATCCTGCTTTTGTTGGTGAAGTTAACGGAGAATTGACAGAACGTGCCAGCAGCGACGAAGAAGCCCCTTCTTGCTTCGTTTTCAAAACCATTGTGGACCCCTTTGCAGGGCAGCTTTCCATTGCTCGTGTTCTTTCCGGTAGTATTTCCAGCGATAGCGTGTTGAAAAACTCTCGCTCCGAAGACACAGAACGCCTCAGCTCTATCATGTACCTTACTGGAAAAGCACAAAGTCCATGCAAAGAGACCGTAGGCCCAGGCGCCATTATTGCCATTGGAAAGCTGAAAAATACTACCACCGGTGACACCTTAAGCGATGAAAAAGCTCCCTTCACCTTGCCCATGCCTACTCTGCCACCACAACTCATCACCTATGCTTTGGCTCCTAAAGAAAAAGGAGAAGAAGATAAGGTCTTTAGTGCTGTGCAAAGAATTTTAGAAGAAGACATCACCCTAAAACTTTCCCGTGACCCAGAATCCGGCTGCATCCTACTTGCCGGTATGGGACAATTACATATTGAACTTTCAGTAGAAAAAGCAAAACGCCGCTATAAAACAGAAATACTTCTGGAAACACCAAAAGTCCCCTACCGTGAAACTGTGCGCGGCAAATGCCAAGTGCAAGGACGCCACAAAAAACAATCCGGTGGCCGTGGACAATTTGGTGACTGCTGGATTGAGCTAGAAGGCTTAACCCGTGGCGCCGGCTATGAATTTGAAGACGCCATCGTCGGTGGCGCCATCCCACGCACATACATCCCCGCCATTGACAAAGGCATTCAAGAAGCCGCCACTCGTGGAACTCTTGCTGGCTGCCAAGTGGTAGATTTCCGTGTAAAACTTTACGACGGCTCCTACCACAACGTGGACTCCTCAGAAATGGCCTTTAAAATTGCAGGCTCCGTAGCCTTCAAAAAAGCCATGGAATCCTTAAAGCCTGTACTGCTTGAACCCATTGTTCTCATAGCTATTTCTATCCCCGATGAAAACATGGGCGACGTCATTGGCGACCTGTCCTCTCGCCGAGGTAAAGTGCTTGGCTCCGACTCAGTAGCAGGCATCACAGAAATTAAAGCCCATGTACCCATGAGCGAAGTCTTACGCTACGCCCCAGACCTACGCTCCATGACCGGCGGTCAAGGGGTCTTCACCATGGAATTTGCCCAGTACGAAGAAGCCCCACCACCTGTAGTAGAAAAAGTAGTAGCCGAATACGAAAAAGCTAAAGCCGAAGATTAGTAATTTATTGCTAATCTTCTAATCTATTTTCCTGGGGGGGGGGGGGGTTTTTTTAAAAGTGGGGGCCCCCCCCCCCCCCCCCC
>CAYJHS010000345.1:0-2085 GCA_964369815.1 uncultured Desulfovibrionaceae bacterium | reverse complement strand
TGGGGAGGGGAACTTTTTTTCCCTAAAAAAAGTTCCCCTCCCCAGAAAAAACACACATGAGCTTTACATAGTATCAGGAGCGCTCACCCCTAATAAATCTAGTCCGTTCGCAAGCACCGTTGCTGCCGTACGCAACAGCATAAGCCGTGCCTTGGAAAGCTCTACATTATCTACTTGTAAAATATCGTGCTTACCATAAAAAGAATGTAACATTCCGGCAAATTCTGTTAAATAGTGGCTCACATATTGTGGCCCAAGGTTTTGCGCAGCCAGCCGCACCACATGTGGGAAGCGTGCCGCCATGCCAATGAGGGCCAAGTCGTCGGTGTGCGTTAAGGGAGCCAAGTCATCCATAGCAATTTCTTGTGGCAATGTCATGCCTCTTTCTTCCCCTCGACGCAGTAAAGCGCAAATGCGTGCATGGGCATATTGCACGTAGTATACGGGATTATCCATACTGCGCTGCTTCACAAGTTCGAGGTCAAAGTCTAAAGAACTATCGCTCTTACGAGAGAGGAACATAAAACGTGCCGCATCCACGCCCACTTCTGCTACTACATCGGCCAAAGTCTCAAAGGTGCCGGCACGAGTGGACATGCTTACAGGGGTGCCATTTTTGAGTAAGTTCACAAGCTGGATGAGTACCACGTCAAAGGCATTTTGCTCATGGCCAAGGGCTGTAATTGCCGCCCGCATACGGGGAATATAGCCATGATGGTCGGCGCCCCACACATCAATAAGATAATCAAAGCCCCGTTCAAACTTATTATGATGATAGGCAATGTCCGAAGCAAAGTAGGTCAAGCTAGCGTCGGACTTACGCAACACACGGTCTTTGTCGTCCCCCAGCTTTTCTGTGGCAAACCACAAAGCGCCATCGTTTTCATAGGAAAGCTCGGCCTTTTTCAGTGCCGCAAAGCCGCCCTCAATGGCGCCATTTTCTACCAAGGATTTTTCGGAGAACCACTCTTGATGCTCCACTCGAAAATCTTGTAAATCCTGCTTAATACCTTGCATGATGCTTGCCATGGCATAGGCATAGCAAATATCTTGCGCTGCATCAGCGTCCTTTTCCATAAGATTTTCTGCATTCGCAAGGAGGATTTTTGCCTGTGCCTCTGGCAAGGAGCTGGGGCTTTGTAAGAGGACTTCTTTTGCAATATCAATAATATAATCGCCTTTATAGTAAGACTCAGGCCACTCCACAGGTAAGCCGCATATTTCACGAGCGCGCAGCCACACTGAAAGCCCAAGCAAGCGCATTTGATTGCCGGCAGCATTAATGTAATATTCGGTATGCACTTCATGTCCGGCAAAACGTAAAATACGAGTTAGGCTATCGCCCACTGCTGCTCCACGTCCATGCCCAATGTGTAAAGGGCCTGTGGGGTTGGCAGAGACATACTCCACCATAACTTTACGAGGTTCCGTCACCACTTTTGCTCCATAGCTTTGCCCTTGTGACTGCATATGGAGGATATTTTCGTGCCAAAACTGTGGTGTGAAGGTAATATTTAAAAATCCCGGCCCAGCCACATCCACCTTATCAATAAGGCCAAAAGCCATGAGTCTTTCAGCAATTTTTGTAGCTAAGTCCCGTGGGGGCATCTTGGCTTCCTTGGCAAGCATCATGGCGACGTTGGCGGCTAAATCCCCGCCATGTTTGGCGTCTCTTGGGGGTTCGATGGTGACTTTTTCAGGGTAATTTAAGCCAAGCTCTTGCACAATGGCCTGTAAAGCGGCGCTTACAATATGTACGGCGTCCATATATTCCTCATGTATCTTTTTGGGTGACAAGGGAGAAACTACCAAGGCAGTTCTTGGTCAAAATCTGTTAAACAGGCTGTCTTAATTTCTGTGCCTTCGGCAAGATGCAGCGGTGCAAGGCAGGGGCTTACCATTTTGGAAAGCACGGCCTTTGGGCCCACCTCAAGGAAAGCCAGCTCACCTGAGAAGTCTTTCCATTGATTTTGCATGCTGTCAATCCACTGCCCGGAAGATGTCATTTGTGCAATCCTGCTTTCTCGTAAAAGTTCGGCATCTTGCACGGCTTTACCATGCACATTGCAATAGACGGGTATACTT
>CAYJHS010000344.1:0-2086 GCA_964369815.1 uncultured Desulfovibrionaceae bacterium | reverse complement strand
TTGTGAACAAAAGTTTCCCCCCAGACCCCCCTTCAAAAAACTTTCATTGCGATGATATTTTATTGTTTAAGGAGTGTATTGCCGCAACAAAGTTTGAAGGGGGGGGGAGTTGCATCAGCACATTGATGCAACCGAAAATTAAGAATAGGTGCAGCTTTGCTGTGCCGTAAAATAATTAATTTTCGTATATAGTTATACGCAGAAAACTCTGCATGTTTATTGCATCCTTCATGTAAGCAATCTTTGCGAAATGAGTCGTCACTTTCCTGACTCATAGGCGGAAAAAATTTCCACATATCTCCCCATTAAGAAATAATTCACTATAAAATAAAGTGATTATGTGTGTTGGCATAGCATATGCATAGAGAAGTTCGAAAGCGGCGAGCATGATGCACCGCAAAAAACTTTAACAACATTTTAATCCTTGGGGAGGATATCATGAGTCAACTAGATTACGAAATTAACAAGGAATTAGGCGAATGCTATTTGTTTATGGGCGATCTTGATAAAGCTGAAGAGTATTATCGTAAGGCCATAAACCACGGTGGCACACAATCTGCACCTTATCTTGGCATGGCAACAATTGCCGTTCAACGCAACAAGCTGGACGAAGCCATGGTGCTGTACACCAAAGCTCACACTCTTGAGGAAAGCGACAAGACCTTTACGGGTATCGGCCTTGTACACATGGAACAAAATGCCCATGAACTTGCTTATGATCACTTCGTAAGCGCCCTTGAGATGAACCCTGAAAACATGATTGCCTTGAATTGCCTCGTGCGTGAAGGCTATCATTTAGGACGCTTGGCAGATGTAGTGCCAGCTCTTGAAACAAGTATGAAAGTTTCCACAGAAGCCAGTGCCATTCAAGTAAGTCTTGCCGGTATCTTGATTTCCTTGGGACGCACTGAAGAAGCTAAAGCTCACTTAGAAGCTGTACTTGGTATCGATCCTTCTAATGCAAATGCTCAAGAACTTATTGCCAGCATGGCAGCATAATTTGGGATAAATTAGCGAAAATAAGTTCTCCATTTTCCCTCCCCAATCGATTTTCCGGCCTTGGTTTGCAAGGTCAAGGTCGGAGAATCTTAATAAGAGGAGGGCAATCCCAAAGCAGGAAGCATAGGGGGTATGTCATGGAAGACAAAGGATAAACGCAGGTGTAATGCCTGCGTTTTCTTTTTGCTTGCAGCAATCAAATGTAAAATTGTAAACAGAGATTCTAAAGCGCTTTACTTAGTGTTTTATGATGGTTTTTCCGCATCTTTTGTACATTTTTTAGCTCTGCGTTTAGGGAGCAGTTTATTTTGTACATAGTCGGCAAGGTTCGCCCCTTCCAGTGCTTCGAGAGGAATCTCAGCCCGAGCCATGGTGCGGTGTCCTCCCGCCGAGCCTACATTACCAAAGTTCCGTTTGGCCACGTCGCCAATGTCTCGTGAACCGTCGCTGCGGAAAATGATTACCAGCATATCCTCATATACGCCACTTACTGCCACCCAACGCAATCCATAGACTCGGGTAAAAAAGTCTGCAATGGCCACTAAGGTGTCAGAGGAATTTACTTTCCCCAAATGTGCATGGGCACCCTCATTACAGCTGCGCAAAGAGCGAAAGGCGTGGCTAAAAAGTGGTAGCCATTCAGGTAAATATTCTGAGCGTAAAATTCTTCGTAAGATAGTGGTATCGCTGAGTTTTGAGAGCCATTGATAGGCACGAAAATCTGCTTCGCCCCCGCTACGTTCAAAGGCGGCAGTGTCAGAACGAATGCCAAAAAGCATGGCAGTGGCAAGAAGTTTGCCTGGGCGAATGTTCATACTTTTCAGATATTCATACATCATAGTGCAAGTGGCACCATAATTTGGCCGAATGTCTAAATATTCAGCATAATGGCAATAGTCATCTGGCACTGGATGGTGATCAATGATGATGGAAAAAGGGATGCCTGCAAAGGCCGGATTGTGGTGTGGTTGAGAGTCAACTATGGCAAAGCGATGAAAATCATTGCGCATTTCTGGGTTCCATGTCACCAAGGGGATACGTAAATAACGCAACATGGCTAAGTTGTCAGGGCGAGAAATGACATTGG
>CAYJHS010000343.1:0-2087 GCA_964369815.1 uncultured Desulfovibrionaceae bacterium | reverse complement strand
GCTACCACACGGTAGAAAGGTTTTTTCTTGCTACCCATGCGAGTAAGTCTAATTTTCACAGCCATCTAAAATTCTCCCATTGGATTTTTTCATGATATATACCTTACGCGAAAAGCGCAAGATATTCTTCAAAAAATTTATAATGCAACTCAAAGGTCAACAGTATAACAGAAACTGTCTTAAAAGCAATCATTAATTATAATGATGTAACAGTTCTATTTAACAGATTATTTTTTCTTTTTCTGTCTTTTAACCTTAGGATCACGTTTTTTCACTTTCTTGGTGGCACTTTTTGTTCTGCCACCACCCATTCCACCCATTCCGGGCATACCACCCATTCCGGGCATTCCGGGCATGCCACCCATTCCACCTAGGGCTGACATATCGGGCATACCGCCGCCAAGTCCCCCCAGGCCTTTAGGCATACGCATACCCTTACCGCCGCTGCCCATTACATTCTTCATCATTTTGCGCATTTGATCAAATTGGCGAAGCATTTGATTAACCTGCTGCACCGTCACTCCTGCCCCTTTAGCAATGCGAGCACGGCGGCTACCATTGATTAAGTCGGGGTTACGGCGTTCTTTCATGGTCATAGAGCTGATAATGGCTTCGGTGCGTGCCATTTCTTTTTCGGGTACGGCGCCGCTGGCTTCAGCCAGTTTTTCTCGCAAACCACCAAGGCCAGGAATCATCTTCATGATGCTGTCCAGCGAACCCATTTTCTTAATACTGCGCATTTGGGTGCGAAAATCCTCAAGGTCAAACTTGGCCTTTTGCATTTTCAGCGCCATAGCCTCAGCATCTTCGGCATTGATGGTTTCTTGTGCCTTTTCCACTAAGGAAAGCACGTCCCCCATGCCCAAAATGCGTCCGGCAATACGGTCTGGGTGGAACACTTCCATTTCTGAAAGCTTTTCCCCAAGACCTACAAATTTGACCGAGGCCCCCGTCACCGACTTAATGGATAATGCCGCACCACCACGGGCGTCACCGTCCATCTTGGTGAGCACAACGCCGGTAATGCCAAGTTTTTCGTTAAAAACCTCGGCTACAGTAACGGCGTCTTGGCCAGTCATGGCATCAGCCACAAATAAAATTTCTTGCGGATTAAGAGCTTCCTTAATGGAAACAAGCTCTTGCATAAGATGCTCATCCACATGCAAACGCCCCGCCGTATCCACAAGGAGCACCGTGGCGCCGCTTTCTTTAGCTTCGGCGTAAGCATTTTTAGCAATATCCACGGGGTTCATGTCCGTGGTAGAAGCAAAGCAGGGCATATCCAACTGCTTAGCGAGCGTTTGTAATTGGTCAATGGCCGCAGGGCGATACACGTCGGCAGGCACAAGATATGGGCGCATTTTTTGTTTGCGCAACATATTAGCAATCTTACCGGAAGAAGTGGTCTTACCAGAACCTTGCAAGCCCACCATCATGATAACTGCCGGCTTTGCCCCTTGTAATTGCAAGCCGGTGGTTTCTCCGCCCAACAAGGTAACGAGTTCATCGTTAACAATTTTAATAACTTGTTGCGCAGGACTCACACCCTTGGTCACTTCTTGCCCAAGGCATTTTTCGCGCACAGTATCCACAAAGTTTTTGACAACTTTGAAATTAACATCAGCTTCTAACAAGGCTAAACGCACTTCGCGCAAGCCCTCTTGAATATTCTCTTCGGTGAGCTGACCACGCCCACTAAAATTACGGAATACCGTGGAAAGTCTGTCTGAAAGGCTCTCGAACATAGGCCACCCTCAATCTTAAACGCTATAAAAAAGTTCAAATATGTAATACGACTTATATTGTCAAGGAAAAAAAGAGTTTCAGCCTGCAATCTTCATCATCTTGTCAAGCGAAAAAAAAGAACTTATATACATTCTTGCCATGTATCATTAAAATACCTTGACATTTTTAGATTTTTTAGATAAAAAAAGAGCTTAAATTCAACAACAATAACAAACGCTTACGAGGTTAGTATGCCCACAAACTTTGGCAACGCCCTTACCTTTGCTGACATTTTACTGCTTCCGGGTTATTCAGAAACAACTCCAGACCTTGTGGACATCAGCACAGAGCTCACAAAATCT
>CAYJHS010000342.1:0-2130 GCA_964369815.1 uncultured Desulfovibrionaceae bacterium | reverse complement strand
AGTGCAACCTTGCCAAGGTTGAAGTCGCGGGTTCAAATCCCGTCTCCCGCTCCAAATATATCCCCCCCAAAGCGGAAATAACTCAACGGTAGAGTTTCAGCTTCCCAAGCTGAGGGTTGCGGGTTCAAATCCCGTTTTCCGCTCCAATGAATTCAATAGTTTATATGCAAAAATGTTCTTCGCCAAAGAGAGGGGCAGTAAGGCCGGTATGTGTTTTCTAGCGGTTAATATGTTCATCGTCTAAAGAGCTTTCAAATAACACCAGCTCCTGCCTCAGCCTCTTTTTTTTCTAACAACAAAGTACGCGAAGGCGCAATCGGTAATTCTCAAAATTCTTAAAGCCGTATGCCCGTCTTTGGATAAGCTTCATCTTTCGATGAAAGCCTTCTGTTATTCCATTATTTTTACTAAAGCGTAACATTCTTGCTACTTCTTCTTTCCAATTAAAGAGCGTTTTACCAAGGTTTTTAATGAACTAAAGTTCGACTTTTTAAGTTCTTCCATTTTTTCAAAAAGCTTGTAAATCCATTGTCGGCACTCTTTTTTATTCTGATTTTTAACTCGTAAAATATCATTAAGCTCATGAATAAAAGCATAAATGGCTGCAATGGCCGGCTACGTGGCAAAATATGCATCTCGCTTGCTTAGTTGCTCATTGGCTAGCTTACTGGGCGTAGTGAGCAATAAACGCATCAAGCCGCCGTGTCCGTAAGAAATGTGAGCATCGTCAATGCTTTTACAAATCTTCCTAAAATGATGATTTACAAGCCGAATGACGTGAAATCTATCTGACACAATTTGTGCATTTGGAAACCATTTTTTCACAATACTTCTGTACGAGCTATTCATAACAATGCAAACTACGCGCACACGCTCTCGACATTTTAAGTTTTGCAAATAGTTATGCAAAGCGGCCTCACTACAACCCTTAGCAATATCAAAAATACGCTGTTTTTTGAAGTCGCAAAAGGTGGTCACGAAGCCCACTTTGCGCGTAAATCGATGTTCGTCTATCCCCAGAATAATCGGGCATTGCTTGTTGAGATAATGTTTATTTTTCTCTTCAGTTACAGCATGATAATACCGCTCAACGCTAGCGTAGCCAATGCCTGTTTTTTCTGCAATACTCTTGCAAGAATACCCTCTATTATACAAACCAAACACTCGTTTTTTCACAGGTTCTGTGGTGCGACTCCATTTTCTAACGCCGTCAAAACGTGAATTGAAATACTTACCACCTGGCAGCACTGGTATTGATGTGCCTTCACAAGCAAACGAGACATCCTGCCATCCACGGGTATATTCTTTATTGTTCGCCAAAAACTGTCCTTTATATGTAATTTTAGGGAATTACAATGTGGACACCTGACCTTTCTATCATACCTTACTTGAAAGGTTAGCGGCGCTTGTGTAACAATCTTTTCAATGACAAAATAAGGTATTCCTGTTAATAATTGATGCATAGGGTAACTCATTCTTTGGTCGGAATAACGCATACCCTTTGGGCATATCGTCTGTGATAAACAGAATGTGCTCTTTTTTATTGCCTTCAAACAATCGTATTTTCCTACTGTCCCCTTCTTTGAGGGAGAGCCATTATCGCCCACAAACGGGCAAGGCGGGTTTTTCCTGCTCGGCCTCGCGAAGCTCTTAACGAGCTTTTTTAACGTATTTTTAAAGTTGATGTGCAGATGTACATTTGCGTAATTGCACATTCTTCGTTATTCTCATAGTGTAAATAAAGGATATCAACTATAAGTAATGTTGCACAAAGAACACCAGCAAAGGCAAACAACAAATAAAAAGCATTACATTTCAATATTTTACCAAGAACAACCGTGGAGCAGTGTTTTATTGAGAATTTTTTCGGAAAAAATATTATTTTTTTGAAAAAAATGCTTGACGCTGGCACCCTGATAACATATAACTCCCCTTGCCAGTACGGCAGTACTCCCCGGTGGCTCAATCGGCAGAGCGGGTGACTGTTAATCACTAGGTTGGCGGTTCAAGTCCGTCCCGGGGAGCCAGTAAGTTCAAGCCTTTACGACGAAAGTTGTAAAGGCTTTTTCTTTTGAGCTACCACCGGGCTACCACAAAGACACACACATGCAAAGGCTTAACACAGCTTTT
>CAYJHS010000341.1:0-2142 GCA_964369815.1 uncultured Desulfovibrionaceae bacterium | reverse complement strand
AGTGCGCACAAAGGGCAGCATCATTTGCAAATTGGTACCGCCGTAAACGCCACGAGCCAATTTGAATGCTTCAATTTCCCAGTCATGAATATTACGGGAAACACCACGATAGCCCAGCATCGGGTTATCTTCAACACTTTCAAAGAGGGGGCCACCAAGCAAGTTGCGGTATTCATTACTCTTGAAGTCTGTTGTGCGGTATATAATGGTCTTACCGTAAAAGGCCATAGCAAAGATAGCAAGGCCTTGGGCAAGAGTTTGGATGTAGTGTTCTTTACCAGTTCTAAAGCCACGCTCTTGAATAATGGTGCGGATTTTTTCAATAAGATTATGTACTTCATCCATTTCTTTTTTGAGGCCAGTGCGTAAGCCAACTTCTTCACGTAGGCGGTCAATATTTTCAATAACTGCCATAACTGCAGGAGATGTATTGATTTGCTTTACGTGGGCATCAATGGTTGCTTCAATTTCTGCGCGACGCTTCACATCTTCAGGATCTTTGGGAGAAAGCATGGCTAATTCATCGTCAAAGCCCATTATGATACGCACATGTTCATGTAAATCTGAACTTGTTTTAATGATATCAATGCGTTTGGTAGCAGCTTCCCAATAGCTGTCGATTTTATTTTCAATTTCACGCATTTTACGGTGAATGAAAATCAAATCGTCTGTCGGAGAATTGGCACTTTCAGCGGCAAGACGTTTTACTTCACTGGAAAGTCCTGTGAGTTCACCTACATATTCACGTACATCAAATTTTGAAACAATAAGACCCACGGCAATTTGTTCACGCAAGACTGCAGAGAGACGATCATCCAAAATTTTGGCTTGTTTTTGTACAACGGTATCCAGCGTGCCATTGTCATAGGCTTCTAATGCGTCGGGATGTATGCTGATATTACCAAGCATAAATTCTGCACGTAAAAGCCCTACTTCAAACTTGGGTAATTGACGCAAGCGTGACAAGAAGAGCGCTTGTCCAACGTCTGCCAGTACCAGCCCCACTTTGGCCTTGGTATCTGGCAACTTGGAAAGGTCCATCTCGCCGCCCACTTCTTGTAGGGGGAGTAAACCACGATATACCTTGCCCGTAGTTCCGTCCACGGTGACATCAGTGCCGTCTAAAGCACGTAGTTTATCTACACGTTGAATACCAATTACAGCGGCTATACCAAGTTCACGGGAGGTAATGGCAGCATGGCTCGTATCGCCGCCCACATCAGCCATAATGGCCGAGGCAATGCGCATACCGGGCACCATATCTGGGTCGGTGCGTTCAGCGGCAAGAATATCACCTTTAGAAATTTTGTTCAGTTCAAGGGCAGAACGCAAAAACTTCACTGTCCCCTGTCCAGCACCACGAGAAGCGCCGTTGCCTTCCACAAGCACTTCTGCAGTGGCAATGCTCTTGGGATCTACTTCTTTGCGGCGCATGAAAATAGTATTGGGGTGCAACTCCAACTCATCATTCCAACGAGTTTCCGGACGAGCTTGCACAAACCACAAGCGATCCTTGGCATCAATACAAAACTCTGTATCCATAATCATGCCGTCATAAGCGACGCTTACAGCACGAACCCCTTTAGCAACACGCTCAGCTTGCGCGAGGGACAAGGCCCAGCGTAAAGCCTCAAGCTCGGGCACGTCAACTTCCTTGGTGCCGCCTTTTTCATCATAGATGATTTTCATGTGCTTATAGCCCATTTGGCGGATAACTACTTCGGAACCATTGTCTTTTTGGAAAACATATAATTTGTCTGGAGTAACTTTCCCACCAACTACAGCTTCACCAAGTCCATAGCTTGCGTCGATGCTCACAAGGTCTTTGCGGTCTGTCCCACGACAACCTGTGGCTGTATCAGCAGAAAAGGCCGTTCCGGAAATGACAGGATTAATCATCTGCATCATACATACAGATAAGGACGTGTTTTCAATGGCCCATTCTTTTTTAGCATTTATGGCGATGCTTTGGTCGCCTACTTCTTCGGCCTTTGCTAAGGCGTCTAAAATGGCCTCACGTCTATAGGTCATGGAGCGCAAATTGTAGGCAGAAGCACAGTCCCAATGATAGGCCATGACTACTTTGTCATCACCCACCATATTTAAGTAGGTATCTTGCAAGCCAGCAAAAGCTTTTTTGCG
>CAYJHS010000340.1:0-2143 GCA_964369815.1 uncultured Desulfovibrionaceae bacterium | reverse complement strand
GGTGAAGGCCATTCTTTTTGCCGCACCTGAAATTTCAAAAATTTGCCCCATCATGACACCAAAACCGATAATAATACCGATGTTGCCCAATGTGCCACCAAAACCTGTAGTAATGGAGTGAAGGATACCAAATTTTGTGCCATTTTCTAGTGTGACGGTGGCAAGGGGCATACCGCCCACAATACCCACAAAAATAGTTGCTAATATCAAAGCAAGAAAAGCTTGCACCTTAGTTTTTAGCACGAGAAAAATGAGTAGGAGAATACCTACTATCAAGCCTAAAAACATTGTCATACCGTCTAATCCGTAAACCATAATTTTACCTGTCCTTATAAAAACCTTTTATACATTTTGTACTTATTGCTTTAACGCGGTATGAAAAGCGTCTGCTTTTTACTGCATTAAGGCAATAACCACATGCCATTGTTTACATTGGTGGGTTATTTTTGAATGTGGTTCGCTTGTTTTGAGCGACCTTCAATCTCCCATGCAATTCTGCAACTTTCTTCGAGTTCTTCAAGGCAATAGAAAGCATCAAGCATGCTTTTTGCACCAATCAAAGAACCATGATTGGCTAAAAGAAAAGCATCGCTATTGCCAATAACATTTTTGCACTCTTTGAATAATTCTTCTGAACCTGGTTTTGCATAGGGGACAAGGCCCACTGTTCCAAGCTTCATTTTCAGGTAGGGGGTATATTCAGGGACACAATCAGTTGTTTGGCTATGCTCTAAGCATGACCAGAGGGTGGAATAAAAGCTGTGAGTATGTAAAACTGCTTGTATTGTAGCGTCTTTTTTGTACATCATGAGGTGCAATGGCAGTTCTTTACTGGGTTTTGGCCCGCTTATATACTCACCTTCTAGGCTAAGTACAGAAAAATCCTCTTTTTTGAGCATTCCAAAGCATGTTCCTGTGGCGCTCATGTAGATATGTTTGCCTATTTTGCAACTCATATTGGCTGATGAACCGGTCACTTTTCCGCGTGCAAACAGGCTGTTTGCAACAAAAATAGCTTCATCTAGCTTACTATGAATGTCTGCGGAGCTTTTAGTAAGGTGTAAGGCTCTTTCAAAAAAGTCTTCTTGCCCAAAATTACCAGATTTTAAAACAATGCGTACTTGTGCATTGCTCAAGGGCATCATCACGGGCACACCTGGGGCAACGCTTTCGCCAATTTCAAAGCCATCGAAGCCGAGTTTTTGGGCAACAGCACTGGAGGTGTCGCCACCTGCCACGACAATTCTTGTGAAGCCGGCATCCACGGCTCTTTTTGCAAGCTCAGCCGAGGTGTTTTCATATGTTGCCGCCACAATGGCTTTTTGGTCTTCCGGAATGGCAGTAATATTTTCAAAAGGCCCCATGCTGTAAATCAACACTTCTTCGTCTTTATGGTCTTGGATAAAGCTCCAAAGCGAATCAACGGTGACTTTTCCTGAAGCTAAGTCGTCATAGACAAGGCCTTTGGTGGGGTGACCTTTGGCATTGTAATCAAGAATTTGTGCCATGGTTGCTTTGGAGCAAGAGCCAGAGAGCACAAGTCCTCTGCCTTCCGTAGAAGTGGCAAAGCTGCACGCTTCTGTAGTGCCTAAGCTGGCTTTGACTTCTTCGCTATAGCGTGTTGCCAAAGGCGCCAAAATTCCGGAACCGCCGCTCAGAATTTTTGAATCGCCAAAAATTTCTGCAATTTTAGTCCCATTATCATCATTAATGTAGTCGGGAATAATATAGAAATGGTTTTTATCCTTGCCAAATTCTTCTACTGCAGCCCTAATGGCATCATGGTCTTTTTCAAGGATATCATGGTGCAGTTCAAGGCTTGCATACTTTCCTTGAGGCTCCATGAGGTCTGCAATTCTAGTTGTGCACATGGGTGTAAGCGGATGTTTTGCCATATGTGTTTCGCTTAAAGGAACACCATTTACATATAAAATGCCGTTTTTTACTTCACGCCCATTTACGGGCAATGCTGGAGAAATAATAACATGTTTTTGTTTATATTTTTCGAGCATGGCGTCCAGAACGGGGCCGATGTTCCCTTCTTTGGTAGAGTCAAAGGTAGAGCAATACTTAAAGTAGAGATGTTTTGCTCCTTGCTTTTCGAGCCAAGAAAAGGCGTCCATGCTGTCTTTGACTGCGGCCT
>CAYJHS010000339.1:0-2185 GCA_964369815.1 uncultured Desulfovibrionaceae bacterium | reverse complement strand
CCCCCCCCCCCCCCCCCCCCCCCCCCCCCCCCCCCCCCCCCCCCCAAAAAAATATACTTTTCCCTAGCATTCCACCAAGCACACAGCCAGCCCGCCCGTACTTGTTTCCTTAAATTTTACATTCATATCCCTACCTGTTTCGTACATGGCGTGAATACACGCATCAAGGGTAACCATTTGATGCACTTCTTGCTGACAAGAAGCTAACAAGCTGGCATTATATGCTTTTACTGCCCCCATGGCATTACGTTCAATACAGGGAATTTGCACATAGCCCCCCACAGGGTCACAGGTCAAGCCAAGATGGTGTTCTAAAGCAATTTCAGCTGCATTTTCAACCATATACACAGAATTTCCTCTAGCATGGCTCAGCATGGCTGCCCCCATGGATGAAGCTACACCAACTTCACCTTGGCACCCCATTTCCGCTCCGGCAATGCCAGCATTGGCCTTGGCTAAATAGCCCACCGCCGCTGAAGCAAGCAAGCCTTCACGCAGTGCCCGTTCACCAATATTTAAATCATGACGCATAGCGTAAAGTAGCGCTGGCATAACTCCGGCAGAACCACAAGTGGGCGCCGTGATGATTACCCCTCCGGCGGCATTTTCCTCTGCGGCGGCAAAAGCATAGGCATTGAGCTTGCCCAAAAATCTTTCAGATGATATGGGCATGGACACCGCTTTTTCATAAATAATACGAGACTTTCGAAAAACCCCAAGAGTGCCTGGCAGCATGCCTTCTTCGTCAAGCCCACGCTGTACACTCAAAAACATGCCTTCCATCAGCCCCTCAAGTTTCTTTAAAATCTCAGGGCGCTCCATACCGGTGATGGCGCTTTCATTTTGTAGAATTATTTCGTGCAAGGTTAGTCCTGTCGCTTTCAAGTGTTCGCGCAGTTGTTGCATTGAATTATACGGAAAACATGGCTTGCCAAGCTCGGGCGCTTGCCAATTTTCCCACTGAATAAAGCCGCCCCCCACGGAATAATATTCCTTGCTCAAAAGCACCTTACCCTCGGCATCAAGTATCCTAAAAATAAGGGTATTACTAAATGGTTTATCGTGCATCACCGCACCGTCTATTATATTGGCATTACTCACAGAAAGCGTGTGCCCTTCCCACAGGGTCATAGTGCGCTCACCCTTCATTTGTGCCAAGAGCTTAGGCGGGCAAGAAGCCGGTTCATAACCTAACAATCCTGCAATTATAGCTGGCTTTGTGCCGTGCCCTGTGCCTGTAGCGCTTAGGGAACCTAATAGTTCAATTGTTACTGAATACGCATTTTGTAAAAGTTCCTTAGGGCTGTTTTGGCATAACTGCAAAAAATTATTAGCAGCAAACATAGGTCCCATAGTATGTGATGACGATGGCCCAGGCCCCATTTTAAAAAAATCAAACAAAGAAGTGTCAATGGGCGGCTTGTGCGCCATATCGGGGAAACAAAATTCTTTCAGTGCCATATGCTCTCCTTGCAGATTCATATAAATAAAGTTACAATCTTAATTATCTTAAGTTAAGGATTTTTATACCCTTTGTAAAGAAAAAGGTATGAAAGGTTTTTTATGCTAGCAGTTTTTATAACATTCCTTTTAGGAAAAACTTTTATACGCGCAATAAAATTTCAGCATATAGCGTTTGCACTCTTATTTTCATCACTTTTAGCTTATAACACCGCAAGCTTTGCCCATGAACTCAACAAAGACGTTACCTTACGCTCGCATATCGCCATGCGCAAAAACTATGACATGTGCATGG
The DNA here is from genome assembly GCA_964369815.1 of uncultured Desulfovibrionaceae bacterium. GTDB lineage: Bacteria > Desulfobacterota > Desulfovibrionia > Desulfovibrionales > Desulfovibrionaceae > CAYJAD01. The sequence continues at coordinate 429 of CAYJHS010000339.1, read as the reverse complement.
AAAAAGCACAAAACCGTGCTCAGTCTGAAAAAAAGTGTCGTCAAACTTACGCCAAACAGCGCCTTTTATCTGTTGAAAAAATCCATCATCTGTATATGCAGCACCCACTAGAAGCTGAGGAGCTGTATGATGATATGCTTGTGGGAATTACTGGCACAGTACAAAGGATAGAAACAACAGCTCTTGGGGTGCCAGAGATAATCTTTGCTCTAGATGCCTTTGGGCTAAGCGGCGTTCGTGCAGAATTTTCAAAGGCATATGCAATGCAATTACAAGAACTTAAGATAGGAACAAAAATTCGTATTATGGGCATTTGTAAAAGTGTGCAAGCCGAAGGATTTGTGCGTATTATACATGCTGAGTTTTTAGATAAGTAATTTTTTGGGGAGGGGAGAGGAAAACTTTTGCTAGCGCCAAAAAGATTTTCCT
>CAYJHS010000338.1:0-2221 GCA_964369815.1 uncultured Desulfovibrionaceae bacterium | reverse complement strand
AAAGGTAGCGGTCTCGATCAAGAGTAGCTTCCATGGCTTGCACAGACTTATCTCAAACAAAAAAAAGCGGTAAAATAATGAAATTAAAGACTACAACATCCCGCACAGCCAGCACAGGCATGATGTCAGGGAAGGGCGATTTTTCGGTAAATTGCTCTACATTTTCAGAGTCATTTGTCGTATCATTTTCCTGTGCTGGATTTTCGACTTCAGCTTTGAATATTGTAGTATCTTCACCCTGAGTATGATTTTCATGCGTGGTGTTTTTTATATCTTTATTTTTATCTGCCATGACAATCACTCCTCGAATATCGCTAAGGGAAAATGCCCTAATAACCGTGCCCTGATAAAATGCTGCGACATTCTTTTTCTGTAATAATGATATGTTCAACGAAGCTCACGCCCATAAGGGTACTGAGCTGGCGTAAATGTTCTGTTAAAACCAAGTCTGCTTTAGAAGCTTTACTACTGCCGCCAGGATGGTTGTGCACTAAAATAAATCCGTGTGCATTGCGTAAAAGAACCCTTGTAATAACGTCTCTGGGGCTAATGGGTACAGCGTCCAAGCTGCCCTGCATTAGCTTCTCCCAACCAGTGCAACGTAAACCTACATCCAAGAGTGCAATCCAGCATTCCTCGTGGCTTACGCCGAGCAATCTTTGTTTTGCAACCTTGGCGATAATTTCGGGTGACGCTAACGGCTCCTTGGGGTTAAGTGTAGCGGCAGCACTACGAGCCATACATTCACGTAGTACTTGCCATAATGTCCAAGTTCCAACACCAAAACCTTCAATATGTTCTAGTTCTTCCTTACGAGCAGCAAGTACTGATGCTAATGAACCAAAATGCTTGAGTAATTTTTTTGCCAGTGGCTTTGTATCCTTACGGGTAAAAGCATAGCTTAAAAGTAACTCTAAAAGTTCATAATCTTCTAAATGTTGTGGGTCATGCAGAAAGCGAGCTTTTAAGCGTTTGCGATGTCCCACATATAAAGCATCGGTCTTTGTACTTGTCATAAGTAAACAGTCTTACGCATTACGCAAGGGGTAAAAAATAAAATACAAGAATTTTTGTTATCAAAAACAATATAAAGTTGAAAAAATCAATGAAAAAGATTAAACATTGTTACGTGTTGGAGAAAAAAGTAATACAAGTTCTATCACTAAGGCTTCAAGGCTTTGTTGCGTTGTTCTCTCTCCACTTTTAATGGAAAGTTCTGTCTGTACGATGCAACTCCACAGTTTGGCGACGCCACCAAAACCTAAATGTCTTGCCGTGTTTTCTGTTTGTCTGGCAAAACTTGGATGGACATAGACATTTTCACCCGCTAAAATTTGCCAAAAAACTTTTGCATCTCTGGCAAGTAAAGCTAAAACTGGAAAAAGTAAGGCTTCAATATCATGTTGACTACGATAAACCTCACGCCATGCAGTGTTTAGATTTCCTGCATATAATTGTTTTAAAAAAGAAAATGTATCCGACTCTGGTACAAATGAACCCGTTCCTACCATGGACGCAGTGACTTGCCCATCACTAGCTGCAAGACGGAGTTTTTCCATCTCGCCGTCAATGGCAGTGGCATCTGGAGGCACTGAAGCGCAAAGAGCAGTGAGCGCATGGGAGTCAAATGAGAGGCCAAGAAACGATGCCTTGCTTCTAATATAAGTCTTAATGGCCTGAATATCAAGCCCTGAATGTTGCCAAAGCCAACCTTTTTTTCCGGCAAAGCCAAAAGATTTTTGTTTGTTTATATGCGCAGGTATTTTGGCCTTGCCCTTTTCAAAGGGTACTTCTAAGCAAATAATTAACCATGTAAGTGGGTTGGGTGTTCCAAGAGCTTCTGAAAGTTCCTTAAAACTTGCCGCAGGAAGATTATGCGCATTACGCAATATTAAAACTTTAGGCGTAGAAAAAAGACCTTGGAGCATGAGATGCTCCCAAAATGACGGGGGCAATTCCTCATCTCCCCAGTATACATGGCGCTGCCATTCTTGCTTTTTAGGTGCAAGACCTAGCATGCCGCCCATGCCGCCGCCACCCATATCCTCCATGTCCGCCGGATATTGCGTAAGCAATTCCTCCACATGGCGCTTCATGAGCCCTGCGTCTGGACAAATACAAAAATAAAATCCCGGACGTGACATAATAGAATACCTGATTACACTTGCTGGGGGAAAACCTTTTGTGAACAAAAGGTTCTTCCCCCAGACCCCCTTTCCAA
>CAYJHS010000337.1:0-2242 GCA_964369815.1 uncultured Desulfovibrionaceae bacterium | reverse complement strand
CTTTTGTGAACAAAAGTTTCCCCCCAAACCCCCCTTCAAAAAACTTTCAATGCGACAACACTCTTTTGTTAAATATAGATTATGCCGCAATAAAACTGTGGAAGGGGGGAGTTCCGAAAATTAAGAGTAGGCGTAGCTTTGCTATCGCCGTAAAACGATGAATTTTCGTATGTCGTTGTAAGCAGGAAACTTTTGTGAACAAAAGTTTCCCCCCAAACCCCCCTTCAAAAAACTTTCAATGCGGCAACACTCTTTTGTTAAATATAGATTGTGGCGCAATGAAGTTGTGAAGTGAGGGGGGGGTATTTCGCCTAATTTACTTCAAAGTTATGTTTTAAGTTAAATCTGTTCAAACGAGCACCTTGGCTTTCGTTCAAGGGTGCTACACTGCCATCGTTGAGCATAAGCACGGGGATGCTGTATTCGATCCTAAAAGACTCTCCGGGTGCTACAGGGGTGAGAGTCTCTGGGGTTTCAATGGATACAGAACCGCTAGCTTGTCCAAGACTTGCACCATTACCATGAGCATTGGCAGTAAATGCCATGGAGCGGCGTGTAATGGAAGATACGGTTTTGTCCGCACTGTTGTTAACGCAAGTTGCTATAATTTTAACGTAATAATAGCCCTGTGCAGTAACGTCATTTTGGTTGGGATTGCGATGCAAACTGAAGTCGGAGTAAGACACGAAAACCCACGCTGGTCTGGCCTCAGTAGTGTTTGAAAAGCCAATTATAGTAAATAAACAAAAAATCAATGCCATTACGTATTTGCGGAACATTTTTTCTCCTTTTGTTAAAATGTTATCCTAAGTAAACTTATATTACTTTAACTGCTTAATTTAGTTGCGGCAACATATTGATTACAGCGGAAAAATTACATCGCAGTGAAAGTTTTTTGAGAGGGGGTCTGGGGGGAGAACTTTTTTTCAAAAAAATTCTCTCCCAGTATCTTCCTAAAAACTCTACTACTTACATTTATTCTTAATCTGTCGACATATGCCCATGAGGGCGTCATATTCGTGTCGGCGTAGTCCTGCGCGTCCAAAGAGGCGACGTAGGGGCATGAAGAAATAGTCGGGGTTATTGCCGTGCAAAAAATCTATATGTAGCAAGGCGTCTTTAAGATTTTCTAAAAGGCGTGCTTCATCGGCGGCGCAAATACGCTTATCTTCTGATATTTCAGTTGATTCTGTTTTTGGCACATGTGTGGCTTTAAAGCATTCATAGAGTAAAATAAGGGTTGCTTGTGCTACATTGAGAGAACTGGCATGAGCTGTAGGAATAGTAACAAGTCTCTGACAATATTCAATTTCTTCATTGTTTAGGCCACGGTCTTCAGGCCCCATCATGAGGGCCACTTTTCCACCGTCCCTAAGGGTTGCGATGATTTCTTGAGCGGCCTTAGTGGGGTGCAAAAGTTCCTTCCGCCAGCCGCCTGTGCGTGCGGTGGTGCCTACTACCATATTGTAAGGTGCTAAAGCGCTGGGTAGTTCTGCTTCAATGCGTATATTATCAAGAATATATTGTCCTTTGCTGGTGGCAAGGGGACGGGCTTTTTCTTTATTCCAAAGTTCTGGCGCCACAAGGCATATGCCTCCGGCGCCCATATTGGCGCAGGCACGAGCAATCATGCCGACATTTTCGGGGAAGCGGCTCTTAATGAGTGTCACATGTAAATTGTCCAGCAAAAAATCCACAAATACCTACTTGCAAGTCAATGATAAGAGTTTTCAGGTAATTTTTATAAAAGGTGCTTAGGCTAAGAGAGAATTTTTCAATAAAAGGACAACTTCTTCTTGAGCTGGGGCTTCTGGCCAAATATAGCGACCAATAACGGCTAGCATAAGCCCGCCGATGCCGCATTTTACTACAGTTCCCAAAAAGCGCCCCATCATGGCACCAAATGCGGCCTGAGTGGCTTCATTTCTTGGGCGACCCTTGGCTACTTCCATGATGAAACAGCCAATAAAAGCACCGACAACTGCACCAATGAGCGCACCTATGCCAAAAAAGAGCGGCGCAAGGACAATGGCACCGATGATAGCACCAACAATGCCTGCAAAGGTTCCCGATGAGGATGAACCATATTTTTTGGCTTTGATAACTTGTAGAGCAAACTCCAACACTTCACCTGCGACGGCAAGGGCTGTAATGATTATGAAAAATGTCACAGTCATGCCAGCGGTGTCGGGGTAGAGGTATTTCCATAGTCCCACTAAGGCAAGCATAATCCAGTTAGCCG
>CAYJHS010000336.1:0-2287 GCA_964369815.1 uncultured Desulfovibrionaceae bacterium | reverse complement strand
CTGGGGAGGGGAACTTTTTTTCCCTAAAAAAAGTTCCCCTCCCCAGAAAATTATATTACTCACACTATGATTCTTGGATTTCTTCACTTATCCTCATCCCAAAGTGACGCCCTGCCGTATCTAGGTGGCATAAAATAATATCGCCTTCTTGTACACTGACCACGCTCACTGGCTCACCATCGGGGCGAGTCAAGCGAATGGTTTCTGCATTTTGCAAGAAAATAGCGCCCTTGGTTCCATCGGCTGTTTGTGCTTCCACAAGGAGCATAGGGCGGATTTCAATTTTCACCCTACCAACTGAGGCAAGGGAAGAACTGCCGTCTGCGCTGACAATAAGCACTTCTTCACCGGCGGCTAACTCACCAAGGTAGGTTGTTTTATCTTGAGGCAGCTGTGTATAAGCATGCACTGCACCGGCATTGACTCTAAAAGGGCGAGCTGCCACAAATTCATTGTGCTCCGTTTCTGCGTGCACAAGAAAGGTAAAGGCACTGGAATTACCCACAAGCATACCCTGCCCCTTTTTCAAAAGAGAGAGCGTATCTACACACACCCTATGCCCAAGCCCTACGGACTGCACCTTGGTTACCTTGGCTTGTACAAGTTCAATTTTTCCTTGTGCGGTTTTGTGTTCAGCAATGATGGTTTTCATGTGTGGCACCATTTCCGGTAAAAGTACAACGGCTGAAACGCCACGTTCTAAAATGCCGGCGGCAAGGCGCACTTCTTCGGGGGAACGAGCTTCCGCAGCCACAAAGGAACACTGTGCCAAAATATTTTCCACAGGGATAATTTCCCAGCCTGCAGCGAGCACACGTTTTTTACCGGATAATACATCTTGCACAAAGCTTTCTTCATCTTCTTTTTTATCAAGGGCAATGGATGGCATCTCATCAACACTAACCACTGTGCAACGTGCTAATTTTGCGACATTTTTGACTTCTTCTGCAGGCACTATCAGCCCATCAATGCCAGACTCCAAAGCCAATGTCACATCTTCCTTGCGCATAGGCACACTTTTTAACCATATCTGAGCCATGTTATTTCCCTTCTTTTTGCATATTTTCTAAAGCTTGTTCCACGCTGGCATCTTCATGTACAATGGAGCGTAAAGCTTGTACTAAGGCAATGCGCTGAGGATGTTGGAACACATTACGTCCAACGGAAAGCCCTGCTGCCCCAGCTTGTACGGCGCCATGTGCCATTTCTAAAATATCACGTGTAGAATCCATTTTATCACCGCCAGCTATAACCACAGGTACACAGCACCCATCAACTACATGTTGAAAGGTCTCTACTGCACCGGTGTAAACCACTTTCACAATATCTGCCCCAAGCTCAACACCCACACGAGCACAGTGCGCCACATGTTGCAAATCAAAACCATTCTTAATTTGCGGTCCACGCGCATACACCATAGCTAAAAGCGGCATACCCCACATGGCGCAGGACTCAGCTACCATACCAAAATCCCTGAGCATGCTAGGTTCATCCGGATCACCAAGGTTCACATGCACAGAAACACCGTCAGCACCATAACGCACAGCCTCTTCCACAGATGTCACCAAGGCCTTTCTATTGCCATTGGGATTCATGGTTGTGGAAGCAGATAAATGCACTATCAAGCCAACATCCTTACCACTTTTGCGGTGAGAACAACGGATAAGCCCTTTGTGCATAAGCACCGCATCGGCGCCGCCTTCTGCCATGTCGTTCACCACTTCACGCATATCAACAAGGCCATCAATGGGGCCAAGAGTAGTACCGTGATCCATGGGGACAATGATGGTACGACCACTGTGGCGATTAATAATGCGCTCCATACGAATTTGCTTTCCTAATCTCATGACATTTTCCTCTGTGTGTTTTGTGTTTATAGGGCTAGAACCGTTTTTTGGCAGCATTAAAAAAAAAGAGCCGCCGGTCTATTAAACCTGCGGCTCCATGAACATTTACAATTTTTTACAAGCGATTATAAACGTCCCTCACCACAGGTCTCCCTAAAGTAATAAAAGCTAAAGAACTGACCAAATGGCCAGCTATTTGCATTAGCATTATAAGAAGAGGTGGTGTTTACGTTATTTTGCATTGTTTTTTCCTTGTGCTTTTTCAGCAGGAATTTTTGTACACTGATGCCACATTTCTTGTCAAGCAAAAAAATATTTATTTTAGATTTTTTATCCATGCGAGCAATTTTTATATGCAATACACATCATATTGCCCTTCACAGCTACATGGCTATTGCCTTAACACAACACCATAAACAGATGTTTATTTATACTTTTCA
>CAYJHS010000335.1:0-2312 GCA_964369815.1 uncultured Desulfovibrionaceae bacterium | reverse complement strand
GCGTCATTGTGTGCGGCATTGAAAATATCGACCCCATGGGCGTGCATACCGGCGACTCCATCACCGTGGCGCCTGTGCAAACACTCTCCGATGTAGAATATCAAAAGATGCGTGATGTTTCCATCGCCATCATGCGTGAGATTGGCGTAGAAACCGGCGGCTCCAACGTGCAATTTGCGCAAAATCCTGCCAATGGTGAGCTGGTAGTTATTGAAATGAACCCTCGTGTGTCTCGCTCTTCGGCGTTGGCCTCTAAAGCAACTGGTTTTCCCATTGCGAAAATTGCGGCAAAACTCGCCATCGGCTACACACTTGATGAGCTGCGCAACGACATTACTCGAGAAACCGCCGCCAGCTTTGAGCCATCCATCGACTATGTAGTAACGAAAATTCCTCGCTTTACCTTTGAAAAATTCCCCGGTGCTAAAGACGAGCTGACAACCGCCATGAAGAGCGTGGGCGAGGCCATGAGCATTGGACGCACCTTTAAGGAATCTTTGCAAAAAGGCATGCGTTCCATGGAGCTTGGCTATCCCGGTCTTGGCTTTGGCTTTCGCAATGCGCACCAAGACAAAGAAGCCGTGCTTGCTTCCTTGCGCAATCCCAACTCCCGCCGCATCTTGGCCTTGCGTGAAGCTGTGCGCATGGGCATGAGTGATGCTGAAATATTTGAAGCTTCCTACTTTGACCCGTGGTGGGTACGCCAAATTCGTGATATTGTACGCATGGAAGAACGCCTCTTAAATTTTGGTCTTGCCAACGACATGACCCCCGCCAATCCTGAATTGGCAGAAGTATTGCGTGAAGCTAAAGAATATGGTTTTTCTGACCGCCAGCTATGCGAAATGTGGAAACGCCCCGAAGAAGACATTCGTCGTGTGCGCAAAGAGTTAAACATTCTGCCCACCTACTACCTTGTAGATACCTGCGCTGCCGAATTTGAAGCCTACACTCCCTATTTTTACTCCACCTATGAAGGCGGGCAAGAAATGGTTGAGGACGAGCGCAAAAAGGTCATCATCCTTGGTGGCGGCCCCAACCGTATTGGGCAGGGCATTGAATTTGACTACTGCTGCTGCCACGCATCCTTTGCTTTGAAAGATGCTGGGGTTATGGCCATCATGGTTAACTCCAATCCCGAAACCGTTTCCACCGACTATGACACCTCAGACCGTCTTTATTTTGAGCCGCTAACCTTTGAAGATGTCATGCACATTGTAGAAAAAGAAAAGCCTCACGGCGTTATTGTACAATTTGGTGGACAAACACCACTTAATCTCTCTGTGCCGCTCATGCGTGCCGGTGTGCCTATCCTTGGCACCTCCCCCGACGCCATTGACCGCGCAGAAGATCGGGAACGTTTCCAAGCTCTTATTGAAAAATTAGATTTAAAGCAGCCCCCCAATGGCACAGCCAAAAACCTCAAAGAGGCCATAGCTGTTGCCGAAACCATTGCCTATCCCGTGGTGGTGCGCCCCTCCTATGTACTTGGGGGTCGGGCCATGGCAGTGGTCTATGATGTGGAAGAACTCACCGACTACTTTAAGCACCATGTACCAGAAGACTTAGAACACCCCATACTTATTGACAAATTCCTTAACCAAGCCATTGAAGTGGACGTGGACGTTCTCTCCGATGGTAAGGAAGTCTATGTGGCTGGCATCATGGAGCATATCGAAGAAGCCGGCATCCACTCCGGTGATTCTGCATGCGTCCTACCTTCTTTTTCACTGTCTTATGACCATGTAGCCAACATCGCTCTACAAGCCGAAGCCCTAGCTCACGAATTGAGAGTAGTAGGACTTATGAACATTCAGTTCGCCATTAAGGACGATGTTATCTATATCCTTGAAGTAAACCCTCGTGCGTCTCGCACCGCTCCCTTTGTGGCCAAAGCCACGGGCGTTCCTTTACCCTACTTGGCAACGCAAGTTATGCTTGGTAAAAGCCTTGAAGAGTTAGACCCTTGGAGTATGCGCAAAGGTGGTTTCTACTGCGTGAAAGAAGCAGTCTTCCCCTTCAACCGTTTCCCAGGTGTGGACGTGGTGCTCGGGCCTGAAATGCGCTCAACTGGCGAAGTTATGGGCATGGGCCCCACCTTTGAAGAAGCCTTCTTAAAGAGTCAACTCGCCGCTGGACAACGCTTGCCCCAAGGCGGGAAGATTTTCCTTTCCGTTAATGACCGTGACAAGCCCCTTCTTCCAGCCGGGGCACAGCGCTTTGCTGACCTAGGTTTTGAGCTCTTAGCGACCTCTGGCACTGCGCAACTTTTACCCAATAAGGGGCTTAATGTATCCACAGTACTTAAAGTA
>CAYJHS010000334.1:0-2331 GCA_964369815.1 uncultured Desulfovibrionaceae bacterium | reverse complement strand
CGTAAGCGACCTCAAGGTCGTGCGTATAAGAAAAATAATTTCTGACGCAGAACGCGCTGAAAAGATTAATTTTGCAAAAGAACGCAAAAGTACAGTAAAGAAATTCTCTCCATCCCTTTTAAAAATACGTACACAACATACGAAAAAATATATTTTAAAAGGAGAACATAAAAAAAAATAACTTCACCATCCTCTACACAAAACTCTCAATCATTTCCATATGTATTATTATTGACTATTCAAAAAAAATACGTTAGCGTTATGAAAATTAGTGTACTATTTAGTACACATAGTTTCATTATCTGGAGGAAAAATGGATAGACATTGGTATTTCTTTTTGGCCGTTGCCGGCCTAATTGTTGGCTACATCGTGTACGGTACATTTGTTACAAAAGTGTTTGGTGCAGACCCAAGCCGTATTACCCCTGCTCGCAGTAAAGCTGACGGCGTAGACTATGTAGAAATGAAACCAGGCAAAATTTGGCTCATCCAACTACTGAATATTGCTGGTGTTGGCCCCATCTTTGGCCCCATCTTAGGCGCACTCTACGGCCCTGCTGCCTTGCTCTGGATTGTTATCGGCTCTGTTTTTGCTGGCGCTGTACATGACTATATGTCTGGCATGCTATCCATGCGCTATGGCGGTAGCAACATGCCGAACATTGTTGCGTACACTCTCGGCAATACCATGAAGCAAGTTATGCGCGTGTTTTCCACGGTACTCCTACTGCTCGTGGGTGTGGTCTTTGTAACCGCTCCTGCAAAACTCTTAAGCAATCTGACTCCCGACTGGATGAACTTTAACTTCTGGCTTGTTATTATCTTTGTCTACTACTTCCTCGCTACCATTGTGCCCATCGACAAACTTATTGGGCGTATTTACCCCATATTTGGCGCCTTACTTGTCATTATGGCTGTGGGCATCACCGTTATGCTCTTTGTAAATAATCATGAATTTTACCCTGCTGCTGCATGGGAAAATCAACATCCTAAAGAGCTCCCCATGTGGCCGCTCATGTTCATCACCATTGCTTGTGGCGCTATTAGTGGTTTCCATGCTACGCAATCTCCCCTCATGGCACGTTGCTTGCCAAGCGAAAAAATGGGAAAACCGGTCTTTTATGGTAGCATGATCGCCGAAGGCTTTATTGCTCTTGTGTGGGCCACTGTGGGTATGACCTTTTACCAAAGCCCAGAAGCACTACAAACGGCTCTTGGCGCCGGTGGCCCCGGGCAAATAGTAAAAGACTCTGCCTATGCGCTCATGGGTAATGTGGGTGGATTGCTAGCTGTTATTGGGGTTATTATACTTCCCATCACCTCTGGTGACACAGCCTTCCGTGCTACTCGCTTGACTATTGCTGAAGTGTTCAACTTTTCACAAAAAGAAGTGGTGGCTCGTTTATCCATATCAGTGCCCCTATTCCTTATTGGCGCAGTTCTTTCACAAATGGACTTTAATATCTTATGGCGCTACTTTGGCTTTGCCAACCAAGCCCTTTCCGCCACTGTGCTCTGGACGGGTGCGGCTTATCTTTACCGCAATGATCGCTTGCACTGGATATGCTCTATCCCCGCAACCTTCATGACCGCTGCTGTAATAACCTATATTAGTTATGAACCTAATATGGGCTTTGGCTTACCCATTAGCACAGCTAATATTATCGGTGCTGCTGGTGCAATACTGTGCCTTGCTCTCTTCCTTGTACGTGGCAAAAAAACCCATGTAGAAGAATATTTAGAAAGCAACCCATAATTTAATTCTTTCATTTTTCTTTCTTGGGGGAGGGAACTTTTGTGAACAAAAGTTCCCGCCCCCAAGCCCCCTCCCTCAAAAAACTTTCAATGCGACCATATTCCTTTTTTAAAGTAATATTTTGCCGCAACTTTATCCTTACCAATCCTTTCAAAATCCCCCACCTTTCCCCCTTGTGCGTAAGCACTATAAGGGGGGTGTCATGGAGCGAAACGCAGTGAAGCGTAATGACGGGGGGTTCCCTTCGAGGCCGCCACGCTTTTGCCTCCTTTTAATGCCAAAACAATCAAGGCTACAGTCTTTTTGCAACAAAAGCGTGGCTAGTTGGTTTTTGTGGAATTTTAGAAATATAAAGATTTTTAGGGCGTTCAAGGAAGAAATTATTTTTCTGCGTAAGCGACCTCAAGGTCGTGCGTATAAGAAAAATAATTTCTGACGCAGAACGCACTGAAAAGATTGATTTTGCGAAAGAACGCAAAAGTCATACAACAAAGCATCTTAAAATTTGATTTTGCAAAAGAACGCAAAAGTGCAAAGAGGAAGCCTACCTTCCCCTTCATCAATCAATCCAAAAT
>CAYJHS010000333.1:0-2343 GCA_964369815.1 uncultured Desulfovibrionaceae bacterium | reverse complement strand
GCATGATTTGCCCTATGGGATAACTACAATATGCTGGACAATGTACGAGAGCATTCTTTGGCTGTGGCTAAATATGCCACGGCTTTGGCACAGCTTGCCATACAAAAAGGGCATTACGTGTGCGTGAGTTCCATACGTGCAGCGGCGCTTTTACATGCCATTGCAAAAAGCTACACCATTGCCCACGGGGGAAGCCATGCGCAAATGGGTGCATCCTTTGTTATCCAAGCCTGTGGCAACAGGAGCATAGCCCAAGGGGTTGCCATGCATGTATTTTGGCCTTTTACTTTGCCTAACAATGTCTGTCAGCTACCTTTTTTCATTATTTATGCTGATAAGCGCACCATGCATGATACCTGTGTGAGCCTTGAAGAACGCTACGAACATTTATTGGTTCGCTATGGCATCACTGAAGAACATAAAAAATCCATCGGTATATCCTACCAACAAGGTATAAACATAGAAAGGGCGCTCAGTGCGCAATTGGAGTGTGATCTACATGCGTATACTTTTGATAGCGGGCGGTTGGTCGAGCGAGCGTAAGGTTTCTTTAAGCGGTGCGGCAGTCATTGAAAGCGCCCTTCTTGCTCGTGGGCATTCGGTGACATTTAGCGACCTTTCACATGATTTTGACCGGTTACTAGACATTGCCACAGAACATGACTTTGCCTTTATAAACCTTCATGGTGCCCCCGGAGAAGACGGGCTTGTGCAGGCCATCTTAGATAGCGCCGGCCTGCCCTATCAGGGGAGTGGCGCACGAGCGTCCTTTTTAGCGCTTCATAAGGCCGCTACCAAGCAAATTTATCGTCATGCGCGTATTCCTACTGCGGACTGGGAGTTTTTACCTACGCCCCCCCATGCACAATGGCAACCAAAACTCCCCTATCCACTTTTTATTAAAAGCAATACCGGAGGATCTTCTCTTCTGCTTTTTTGCGTGCATGACCATGAGTCCCTTCACGTTGCTTTAAAGGAAATTTTTGCTGCCGGCTGCGAAGCTATCATTGAACCCAGCATAGAAGGCGAAGACGCCACCTGTGGTGTCCTTGGAGATGAGGCGCTGCCCCCCATACTTATTCGTCCACTAGCCGGAAATTTTTTTGACTATGCCAGCAAATACGCCCAAGGCGGCGCCGAGGAAATTTGTCCGGCTCCCCTTCCCCCTGCCACCAATGCCCGCATGCAAGAGCTTGCATTGAAAGCGCACAAAGCACTGGGGCTTAGCGGTTATAGCCGCACGGACTTTCGTATTATGTCAGACGGCACCATCCTTACCCTAGAAACCAATACCCTACCGGGCATGACCGCTACAAGCCTTGTGCCGCAAGAGGCCAAAGCCATTGGCCTTGAATTTGGGGAATTATTGGAAAGGCTTATAGCTTTAGGTTTAGAAAAGCATAAGGCCGTGTAAAAAAATTTTAACCTATTGCCTCTGTAAGAAATTTTTGTACAAGCTCATCAGCTTTTACATAAACAAGTGCAATTTCTTCCTTTGTTATGGACGGAATGTGGATACCACACAGGCAAGTTACCGTGCATGAATATTGTTCTTGCACCCTTCTTGCCATGCGTGTGGCAAGCTCTTCTTCCTTGTGGTGTGGCAGGGAAAAATTTTTCTGGTTCACCACTGATTGATCAACTTCATCAGCATATACTACAGCCACTGCACCCATATGCGGCCTTTGCCCACCATCTAGTAAAAGGCACACATCCTCCCCCATGCGCAAAACTCGTAAACGCAAAGCCACGCGCCCTTCTTGCGTATGATACTCTAACATATAATATTTCCTTGTTTACTGTTGCTTCTGCGGCATAGTATAAAAATACCGGCATCAATTACATCAATGCCAATTTTGTTTTATATTATCTCGCAGAAGCGTAATTTTACATATTATGCAGATTTATACTTAAGCCGCATTTAAGAGCCACGGTGTTGTTCATTTAAGCATGTAACTATTGCCTTAACTCAACAAAAAAATTATCGCTAACTATGAGGATGTTGCAAAATGCAATTGGTGTCAATTGCATTTTGCAACATCCTCATAGGTAGCTTACCCTGTTTTACAATGAATAATTCCTGCCGCATACAAAGCTAAGCTATTCGAATGAAATGTGTGAACGTCGGGAAGGTTTTTTGCGCAATTTGCGGCGACGGAGCGAAGCGTAGGGCTGCACTGCGAAAAAAACTTTATCGAAGCTCACACCACCGCAGATACATCTATGCACCCTCTCCCCCAAATTCCATTGCGGCAATATATACCTTTAACAATGAAACATCATCGCAGTGAAAGTTTTTTGAAAGGGGGTGTGGGGGAAAACTTTTTTTCAAAAAAGTTTTCC
>CAYJHS010000332.1:0-2351 GCA_964369815.1 uncultured Desulfovibrionaceae bacterium | reverse complement strand
AATTCATCCAGCAAAATTAAACAGTGCTTAGCGGCTTCTTCCCTAGCTTCTGTCAATTGACGAATCTGTCCGGTAAAGGTGGAAACATGGTCTTCAAGGCTTTGCGCATCGCCAATAAAAGCGTAGACAGGCGTCCACGCAGGCAAACGTGCTCCCTGCGCCACCGGCACAGGAAAACCGCACATGCTCATGAGTGCAATGAGTCCAAGAGTCTTTAAGCAGACAGTCTTACCACCGGCATTACCACCGGAAATAACGAGGCCACGTTCTCCTTCATTAAGAAGAATATCAATAGGTTCTGCGTTTCCACTTAAAGCTAAAAGGGGATGGCGTGCTTCCGGCAAAAAGACATCGCTCTCGTCTTGCAAGTGTACAAGCTGGCATGACACCTCTTGTTCTACAGTTTTACTATTTTTCTTTGTTCTGACAGTGGAGTGTCGCTTGCTTGAGGCACTAACCATTTTTTGTGCCAGCTTTTCCAGCGCCATGAGCACATCCAAACGGGTGAGCAAGGCCAAAGCATTTTGTACTTCACCAAGGGCTTCGCGAGTAAGTCCGGTGAGATACTCTAAAATTTTGCGCTCTTCTTCACGTTCTTGGCGTTTTAAGTCCTGTAAATTGTTATTAACTTCCACCAAGAAGATGGGCTCAAAGTAGCATGTTTCGCCCGTTTGCGAATAATCATGGATAATGCCCTGTAAACGCCCCTTAAAATTGCTTTTTAATGGTAAAACATAGCGGTCGGAAGCCAGCGTCATGAAGCTGTCCTGCATGTAGTGAGCAATATTATACTCGTTGGCAAAATCTTTTACACGGCGTAAGCAATTTTGATGTAGGCGGCGCAGCTCTGTGCGCACCAGCAAAAGCTCCGGAGAACTTTCATCTCGTATATGTCCGTCATCATTAAGACAACGCCCTAAAGCTTTGGTGAGCATTTCTGGCAAAGGATAGGAAGCAACCAAATCTTGCAAACGGGGGCACGATACTTGGCCCTGTCCCCCTTGCCCTGCTTGTCCATAAGCTTGAACAGATTGGCTAGCAGCAAAGGCCAAGCGCAAAACTTCACGCAAAGTCCACAAAGCATCAATATCTAACAGGCTGTGCGGCGCCCGTAAAAAAGGGGCAATCCCCGAAATATCGGGAAAGGAAACCATCCGAAAAGTTTTTTTATCGGCACTGTTGTCCGTGCCTGTCTGTGCAAAGGCCAGCCATGTGCGACACTCATCATAAAGCAAAGCAGCTTCGCTAGCTTCGTATGCACTAGCAAGAGGGCGCAAACCAAGAGCCGCCGCTCTGCCTGAAGCCGAAAGGCAATTTCCTGCCAAATGGTCGAGCACCTTGTCAAATTCAAGGGCCGTAAAGGTACGAGTTGCTATCATAAATGCGCTATTTACTCAGACGCTCTTTCACAGTTGTAGAAAGCACCTTGCCATCCACACGTCCTTTATACTGCGCCATAATTACATTCATAACCTTGCCCATATCAGAGGGAGCAGCAGCACCAGTATCGGCAATGGCTGCCTCTATGGCATCATTAAGCTCTTCAGCAGTTAAGGCCGCAGGTAAATACGCCTGTAAAATTGTTAATTCAGCAGCTTCTCTCTCCGCAAGGTCAGGGCGATTTGCTTCATTAAATTGCACAATGGAATCCTGACGCTGTTTAGCTTGACGTAAGATAACGTCCATCATTTCAGCATCATCTAAGCTTCCACTAGAACGCTTCAACTCCACAAGCAGATTCTTGGCAGCGGTTTTTAAAAGACGTAGCACGTCCAACTTTAGCTGTTCCTTGGCCTTGTAAGCGGTGATATAGTCTTTTTCGATTTGTTCAGAGAGGGTCATGGGGGGTAGCCTTTTTGTGTTTAAGAAAAAACAATAGCGAAAGCGAGGAATTTGCTTAACAAATTCCCCGCAGTATTTTTTAGATCACATATGTAGGCTAAAGTATGACACTTTTACACTACACATTAAAAATATTCGGGCTTAGCCCATGTTCATTTTTCTGATCTTCTTCATAAGGCGCTTTCTGGCAGCGGCCTTTTTCTTCTTACGCATTACGCTAGGCTTTTCATAGTGTTGACGCTTCTTCATTTCAGAAAGAACACCAGCCTTTTCCACTTGCTTTTTAAAGCGACGTAAAGCGATATCGAAGTTATAATCGTCTTCAGTAAGGAATACTCCTGGCAAGGAAATCACCCCCTCTTGCGTTATTCGGAAAAGAACCATATAGATGCTTTGCGAAAAAAGCAATGTTTTTTTGCGAAGAATTTTTGGGAATTTTTTAGAGGGACTTGTTTGGGGGATTTTTGGGGAGGAGAGAGGAAAACTTTTGCTAGCGCCAAAAAGATTTT
>CAYJHS010000331.1:0-2417 GCA_964369815.1 uncultured Desulfovibrionaceae bacterium | reverse complement strand
GGGGAGGGGAACTTTTGTTCACAAAAGTTCCCCTCCCCCAGAACAAAAAAAATAAATAAAATTACGCTACAATTTTTGGAGAAAGCAAGCATGCACAAACGTCTTTTTGGCACTGATGGCATACGTGGTAAGGCCAATGTTTACCCTATGACAGCAGAGATGGCATTACGCCTTGGTCAGGCGGCGGGAACGTATTTTCGTCGTGGTTCGCACCCGCACAAGGTGCTTATTGGTAAGGACACGCGTCTTTCTGGCTATACTTTTGAGTCTGCACTTACGGCGGGTTTTTGTTCTATGGGTATGCACCCTATTATGGTTGGCCCCATGCCAACGCCGGCTATTTCTTTTTTGACTCGTAGCATGCGAGCTGACCTTGGTGTAGTTATTTCAGCATCACATAATCCTTATTATGACAATGGTATAAAGTTTTTTGATGCTGAGGGTTTTAAGCTTGCTGATGAAGTGGAAGACGCTATTACGCAGCTTATGTTTGAAAGTGCTCCTACTTCGCAAAGCCCTCATGAAAGCACGTGGGACTATCCTCACAGCGATTCTATTGGTCGTGCCAAGCGTATTGAGGATGCCAGCGGGCGTTACATTGTATATACCAAGAGCTGTTTTCCGGCACATATGTCGCTGACAGGCGTTCGTATTGTTATAGATTGTGCGCATGGTGCGGCATATAAGGTAGCGCCCATGGCCTTGCGAGAGCTTGGGGCTGAGGTTATTACCCTTGGAACCGAACCCAATGGACTTAACATAAACGATGGTTATGGTTCGCTTTTTCCTCAACGCACCGCCGAGAAAGTTCGCGAAGTGCGAGCCGACATTGGCCTTGCCCTTGATGGGGATGCTGACCGCTTAATTGTGGTGGATGAGCACGGCACGATTTTGGATGGAGACCAGCTCATGGCGCTGTGCGCTTTAGCCATGCTCGAGCGCAAGGAGCTCCCAAGTAAGACTTTAGTAGCCACGGTTATGAGCAATATGGCACTAGAATTATTTATGAAAGAGCATGGCGGCAGCTTATTGCGCACACAAGTGGGTGACCGTTATGTCATGGAAGCTATGCGTGGTGGTGGCTACATGTTTGGAGGAGAGCAATCAGGCCATTTAATTTTCCGCCAATATAGCACCACTGGCGATGGATTGCTTGCGGCATTGCAGATTTTGCGTTATATGTGTGAGAAACAAAAACCACTGTCAGAGCTAGCTGGCCTTTTAACGCCCTTTCCGCAAGTGCTTCTTAATGTACGTGTGGACAAGAAACCTCCCTTAGAAGAGGTGCCTCTTTTGCTTCAAGCGGTGGAAAATGTTGAAAAAGACCTAGCAGGACGAGGCCGAGTGCTCTTGCGCTATTCTGGTACGGAGCCTGTGTGTCGGGTTATGGTTGAAGGCGAAAACGAGAAAAAAGTTCAGCAGCATGCACATTTTCTTGCCGAAGAAGTAAAACACATTTTACGTGCCTCTGAGAGTGAAGAAGGAAAAGATGAACAAAATTCGTAAAGTTATTATGCCTGTTGCAGGCTGGGGTACACGCTCCTTACCTGCCAGTAAAAACATCCCCAAGGAAATGCTCCCCATCTACAATAAACCCGTTATTCAATGGGTAGTGGAAGAGGCTATATCCTCACGCATTAAAGATGTTATTTTTGTAACCAACAGAGATAAAAAAATAATCGAAGACCACTTTGACTATAACTTACAGCTTGAAAGTGTGCTTGAACGTGCCGGAAAACATGATAAATTAGAAATTGTTCGCCATGTGGCAGAAATGGTGAACATGTTCTCCGTACGCCAAAAAAAACAATTGGGACTTGGACATGCAGTGCTGTGCGCCAAGGAACTGGTGCGCGGACAAGCCTTTGCCATCATGGTGGGCGATGACCTCATGTTTGGCGATACCCCAGGCATTGAACAGCTTATTAAAGTGGCTATGGAAGAAAATATGCCCGTCATTGGAGTTATGGAAGTGCCACAAGATAAAGTCAGTCGCTATGGCATCATCGACGGTACAGAAATTTCCCCCGGTGTCTACCGTATCAACGACATGATAGAAAAACCAGACATTGACAAAGCCCCCTCACGCCTTGCCATTGTAGGGCGCTATGTGCTTACCCCTGATATTTTCGACTATCTCAAAAATGCACAGCCCGGCCACGGCGGCGAAATTCAGCTTACCGATGCACTCCAAGCCCTTGCTAAGGATAAAGGCATGCTGGCAGTAAAAATCACCGGACGACGCTTCGATGCCGGCGACTGGGCAGAATATCTCACAGCCAATATTTACTTTGCCCTGCAAGATGAAGAACTTCGCACAGAGCTTAAAGACAAACTCGCTGAGATATTAGAACAATAACGTTTTTTTTGTGGGGGAGGGAGACCCCTTTTGCTAGCGCCAAAAAGGGGTCTCCCTC
>CAYJHS010000330.1:971-2432 GCA_964369815.1 uncultured Desulfovibrionaceae bacterium | reverse complement strand
GACACATTGCGGCAACGGTTCACATCAGCAGGCAAGGCACCGGTGGTGATAGTAAAGGTTTTTTCTTCGCCACCGTCCAAGGCCACCGTTACTTTATTGTCATAACTTTCGTACAACCCCACCACAGGAAGTACGTGCGAATTGCTGGCAGCAAAGGTATGCGTAATGTCTTCGCGCGCATTATCTTTGCCATGAATGGTTAAGGTAGCCTTTACAGCTTTATGGGTCTTAAAGAGAATAAGCGCTGCCAAGGGATTGACCATATAAGGATCAAGCAACACATGTGCTGCGCCAAGGGCAGGTTTTTCTTCTTCAAATTTTGCCAAAAAAGCCGTTTCTGCTTTATTTTGGCGGGTGATCATGTGTTCTTCGCAGGTGTAAGTAATATTTTTTGACATAAGTAATAATCCTTATTTAATTTTTTCTATTTCTTTAATAATGGCAGGCTTTTGCTTTAGCCCCTCAAGGCGACTCACCTCTGCACCATCCTTCATAAAAAGCATGGTGGGAAAGCCTTTCACGCCGCAGCGTTCTTTGAGCTCTACATTTTCGTCAAAGTCAATGGTAAGGATGGGAAGGTCTGGATCATTTTTACTAATGTCTTTAAGCACAAAGGCTAACATTTTGCATGGACCGCAAGTTTTGGAATAAAATTCCACAATCATAGCTCCTTTTTTATCCAGAGCGTCATATTCAATGGTGTTTACTTCAGTAATCATAATTTTTCCTTTTTTATTTTAAGTTTTCTACATATTTAGCGGCGGTATTGGCGGCAGTGGCGCCGTCAGAACACGCAGTAACAATTTGACGCAAATGCTTCACATTAATATCGCCTGCGGCAAAAATGCCTTCCACAGCGGTGCGCATGTAGGCATCTACTTCAATACATCCAAATTTATCCAAAATTCCTAAATCCGCACAAAAGGCTGACACAGGCTCAAGGCCAATATATTCAAAAATCCCGTCACAGGTGACGTAGCGCTCTACACCCACTTCTTGTTCTGTTTTATCATTGCTTTGAAAGCGCACCCCTTCAAGGTTGCCACTGCCGGTAAATTCCACAATGTCTTGATAAGGATAGACGTCCACATTATCCATGGCACGTAGCTTGTCGCAGGCCTTGGGGTCAGCGGTGAGATCAAACATGGTCACCACGGTAAGTTTATTTACTATACCAGCAAGATATATGGATTCTTCTACGGCAGAGTTGCCCCCACCAATGACCACAACGTCCTTGCCACGATATTGCGCACCATCACAAATGGCGCACCAGCTCACACCATTGCCGGTGAACTCTTCTTCGCCGGGCACGCCAAGGGTGCGAGGACGGGTTCCTGTGGCAATAATGATGGAATGGGCTTCCAGTACATTATCGTCCTCTTGGCACTAAAGTTTTTTAACAGTGGGGGGGTTTTCAATCTTAGTGACGGTTTTGTAGTCACACTCCCCGCCGAGCTCTTG
>CAYJHS010000330.1:0-961 GCA_964369815.1 uncultured Desulfovibrionaceae bacterium | reverse complement strand
TCAGCACCGTTGATTTGCCCTAATCCTGGGTAATTTTCCACTTCATTGGTGTTGACAACCTGTCCGCCAGGGGCAAGTTTATCCAATAAAAGCACTTTCATATTGGCACGAATGGCATAAATAGCTGCGGTCATTCCTGCGGGGCCTGCACCGATGATGATAACGTCATACATACAATGTTCCTTCTATGGTTTTGGTGAATACACCGTTTTTGTTGCTTACGAAAAAAGCATTATGGCAAGAGGTACGCCTATCAGCGAAATAATGCCTAAAATTACAAGTGAATAAATGAGAGTATACGCCGTGGCCTCACCGGCATTAATCCATTCCTTATTGGCAAAAAGCAGAGCGGCAAAAGGAGAAGCGGCAGGGGTGACAGCGGCAATCATGGTGGTGAAGAAAAAACACACCAGCAAGGGGACGGGATCAAAACCAAGGGCGCTACACAGCGCTAACAAAACAGGCGTAAAGACCAGCCCCGAGGCCACGGAATTACAGAAGTTTGTGGCAATAATGGCAATGCAACACGCTAAGATAATAAGCGGCGTATAGCCAAGGCCTTCCAGCATGTTACGTAAGGCAAATTCCATAAAAACAGACACATGTGTACTTTTGTGCATGATAGCATTACCCAGCATAAGTGCCACGGAAATAAGGGTAAACACACGCCATGGAAAACGCTTTCCATGGTCACTGATATCTGATATGTTCTTTCCGTTAAATCTTATAAAAGACATAAGAATACACAAAATAAGTGTACCGGCGAGCTGATTTTGCTTACAAAAAGCAGCTAAAGCGGAATCTGCGGGCACCATGCCGGGTAGCAACATCCATACAGCCAAGGAACCAAAAAGGACAATCATAGCCCTTTGGTAAATGGTCATGGGCGGCAGAGGATTTTTATTGATGACTTCTGGATCCACATGAGCAAGCTTACTTACATCCACTCGAAAAACATAAC
>CAYJHS010000329.1:0-2450 GCA_964369815.1 uncultured Desulfovibrionaceae bacterium | reverse complement strand
CACCATTTACATAATCTGTAAGTTTAGAACTTACACTCCAATTCACAGGTTCACTCCATGTTGTTTCCCCAACTTTACGATATTGAAAACTTGTATTCACAGATAAAGATTTATAATAAACATCACCTTCATGAGCATCTTCTATTGTAGATGGTGAACCTTCACGACTATAAACATCAGCCTGATATAAACCGCTTGGAAAATCTAAAGTAACCTCAGCTTTTGTAATGTTATCAATTGTTTCAAAAATAAATTCTTCATTTTGCTCCATATCAGCGTTGATGACAATATTTTGATAGTTATCAGATTCTGAGTCAATTTTTCTTGAAGCTATATCAAACTCAACAGTCCAAGCTTGTTCATAAGCTTTAGAGCTGTAAATATTATAAAGGCCTTTTTGGAATTGCACATCAATAACAGCTTCGTCAGCTTCTCTATCAGTTGTTCTTATTGTTTCAACATATTGCTGTAATAAAATATTATAAGCGTATTGAGTTGCATCTGTTGTATATAATTTAGTTCCTTGAATTAAATCAGCGTTAAGTCTATAATCAGTTTCAACATCTTGGTATTCTGTTATACGAGTTTCACCAAATCTCTCTTGAGATATATCAACAGAACCATAACCAAAAGTAAACATTTGACGCACATAATTATCATTACCTACGACTTCAGTGTAAGGGTTAGCAGCTTGGTTAGGGAACATACGATTCGTTCCTAGATTTACAGGAATTACACCAAATCTATCAACTTTATTACTTGTACCTTGTATGAAACCATCAATTTGTTTCTCATAATCACTTTCACCTTGTGTAGGAGTTCCCATTATTGCAGATGTCGCCAACCCTAACAACATTGAACCTGCTATCATTGTTGCACCATAACCAATATATCCAGCTGTTGTTATAGCTCCGTTAGCTGCTGCGGTTGCCCATGCAGATGCAGATAAACCACCACCCATAGAGGCTGAACCAACAGCTGCTGCTGCCATTGGTAAAGCGATAGCTGCTACAACACCTAAAACCATTACAGCGGTAGATTTACCACCACCTCCGCCGCCACCTGTCGGAACAACATTTATACAAGCGAAATCTTTTTCTGTTAAAAGTGTTGAAGACCATTTATCTTCAGGAACAACTAAACCATTTAACGTCATTACAACTTGACAATCACTAAAAGTTAAAGGTGCTGTCGATTCGTAAATTTGTTGTAAAGTTTGATTTGGCTCAACAACCTTAGTGTTGAAACCCATGTCAAAAGGCATTAAAGAGGTTTGAACTATTGGTAAATTATTGTTGTTCTCTGTCATATCTATAAAAACCTCTTATTTTTCTAAACCATTGAAACATATTATCATCATATCTAGCAATGATAGTTCCTTTACCGTACTCACAATGTATCATAACACCTTTTTCAACGATAACACCGATGTGAGTTGGAGAACCCATCATATTTAAGACAACTATATCATAAACCTGTTCTTCACCATTTGCAATAGAAATCCACTTCTCAGATGTATTTTTATATAAATCACTTATTTTATCACTGTCTTTGGTGTTGTTATAATCAAGCAAACTAGGTAGTTCTATACCTAACTCTTGTTTGTAAATCAACCTTGCTAAACCCCAACAATCACATCCTTGCTCAGTTCTACCTTTCTCAGCAAATGGGATTTTAATGTATTTATTACTCCACATTAGAAAAGTCCTGGGAAGTTTGAAGGGTTAAACCTACCAACAGGGAAAGGTTCGTCATCTAAATAAGCATAAGACAAGTTACCAGATATTGTAAAAGCATTATATTCTACATTTTTAAGCTCAAAGTCATCATAAGATAACTCAACAACATCAGGTGTTGAAGACAATACAACCTTGCAAGATATTTTAATTTTATTACGTATTGAACGAACAAACGGAACTATAGACCTATCAATGTTTTGGATTGACAACT
Source organism: uncultured Desulfovibrionaceae bacterium (assembly GCA_964369815.1). GTDB lineage: Bacteria > Desulfobacterota > Desulfovibrionia > Desulfovibrionales > Desulfovibrionaceae > CAYJAD01. The sequence goes on along the minus strand of CAYJHS010000329.1, from coordinate 500 downwards.
TAGCTGTAACCACACCTGTTTTATCGTCTTGAGGTAGTGTGAAAGCAAATGGTGCAAATAAATACCTTTGTTCATTACTTGTAACACCATAAATGTTTTCACCCATATCAGCATATTTTTCAACAGGAGTGTCTGTTAAAAACATTGTCTCCGCTGTCAGATCATCAGAGCTTATCTCTAACAATATAATAATAGCTTCATCTGTCTCTTGAGAATATGCTGATGTTAGAAACTCTTTTGTTATCATGGTAGAACCTCTAATTGAACAGAAGACCTATACAGTGTATTTTCATAAGGAACATAACCAAATTCACTTATGAAACGACATGATAATTGTTGACCTGTTTTAGGATGTGTAAAACTGAAAACAGTTACATCATTATCAAAGTAAAAGTCTTCTAACACATCAACCTGTTCAGATGTGAGGATTACATCAAACTTAATGTGTTTTAATTTAAGCTGTGAACGTCTGCGAAGTTTTGCAGGGCCTACTTCCATGT